>JAFQNM010000012.1 GCA_017395885.1 Clostridia bacterium
ATTTGCATAACTTGAGATCGCAACAGTTATCCCTGCCCTGACAGCCTGGGGGTATTCCGCCGGATCCATTGCTCCAAGAACAAGAATATCTTTTTCTACATTTGCCTTTCTCAGTTCAAGAGCCTCGTGGAGAGTTGCCACTCCGTACCAATCTACTTTGGCATCAAGATATCTTGCAAGAGCAACCGCTCCATGTCCATAGGCATTTGCCTTAATTATAGCCATTATCTTTGTGCCATCAGGGATCACAGCTCTTACACCGGCCACATTCTTCCCTACCGCATCCAGGTCTATTCTTGCATACGATCTCAGATATTCCATAATCGCCTAAATCCTTACCTCTAAATATATTTCTCTATGTATTTTATTACATCAGTCCTCGATTGTAAAGGCATTTTTTGATTTTTTTAAAAAGAAAGGCTGCCCTTCCGGCAGCCTTTCTTTTATATTAAGCTATTAATAGTTCTCTGCCTTTACACAGAAGTATGCCTTGGGATGTGCACATACGGGACATACCTCGGGAGCCTTCTTGCCTACTACGATGTGGCCACAGTTCATACACTTCCAGATAGCATCACCGTCTCTTGAGAATACAACGCCATTCTCTACGTTTTCAAGAAGCTTAAGGTATCTCTCCTCATGCTCCTTTTCGATAGCAGCTACGCCCTCAAAAAGGAATGCGATGTGATCGAAGCCCTCTTCTTTTGCTACGCGGGCAAACTCTGCATACATATCTGTCCACTCATAGTTCTCGCCCTCTGCCGCATCCTTAAGATTCTCTGCAGTTGTTCCGATACCGCCGTGCAGAAGCTTAAACCACAGCTTTGCATGCTCTTTCTCGTTATTTGCTGTTTCCTCAAAGAGCTCTGCTATATGATTATAGCCTTCTTTTCTCGCCTTTGATGCATAGTAGGTATACTTGTTTCTTGCCTGAGATTCTCCTGCGAATGCCGCCATGAGATTCTGTTCTGTTCTTGATCCTTTGAGTTCCATTTTTGTTCCTCCGAATTAAATATATTTTTTTAGTTTTTTGATTTGCAATCGGGACATTTACATTTTGCCATTATATCAAAGTGCAAAAGCTCTGCCCCCTCGGGAACGCCGCTTATTTCCACCCTGACATTTTTCTCGTCTATATCATATATTTTACCACAGCACACGCAAAGTATGTGCATATGATCGGAAATTTCTGCATCGAATCTATCGGGGCCATCCGGTACGGGTATCTTTACGATCTCTCCGCTCTCAGACATTTTCGAAAGATTACGGTATACTGTTCCAAGCGCTATTGAAGGCAGATGGCGTTTAGCCAACGCATACACAGTTTCAGCAGTAGGGTGGGTCGGCCCTGCCTCCTGCAATGCCCTGAGAACTGCCATTTTCTGAGCAGTCATTTTTACCTCCTTTAGATTAGGAATGATTCCTAATCTTGTTTTTATTATAGCATGCTTTTTTCTATTGTCAATACTTTTTTTAATTTTTTTCACAAATTGTAAATATCGGCTGTTTTCCCTTGATAAAACACCGTCATTGTGATAAAATCTACTTATATTGATTGTATTTCCGGAGGAATAATTATGAAATTTGACTACTCACCCGAAATTTCCGAAAAAGCCGAAAAAGCAAACGAACTTATTCAATCTCTTATTTCACAGGTTGAAAAGGTAGTTATCGGTAAACACACCGAGATAGTTATGCTTGTTACCGCCATGCTTGCAGGCGGCCACGTTCTCATCGAGGACGTACCGGGCGTTGGTAAAACTACTCTTGCTGCTGCACTTTCAAAGGCTGCCGGTCTCAAATTCAACCGCGCTCAGTTTACGCCTGACGTTATGGCATCCGATATCACCGGTTTCAGTATCTACAACCGCCAGAAGGAGCAGTTTGAATTCAAGCAGGGTCTTGTTATGACAAATATTCTCCTTGCCGATGAGATCAACCGTGCCTCTCCCAAAACGCAGTCTGCGCTTCTTGAGGCAATGGAGGAGGGCGCCGTTACAGTTGACGGTACTACATACAAAATGCCTAAACCCTTTATGGTTATCGCAACTCAGAACCCCACCGGCTATATCGGCACGTATCCCCTTCCCGAGGCTCAGCTTGACCGTTTTGTGCTCCGCCTTTCTATGGGATATCCCAATCTCCAGGAGGAAATGACTCTTATTTCAGACAGAAAGACCTCCAATCCTCTCGAGCTCGTTACTCCTGTTACCGATGCTGAGAGCCTTAACGACCTTCGCCGTATGGTTTCTGAGGTCAAGGTTTCTGCAGAGATCGCAAAATTCATCGTTTCTCTCGTTGGTGAAACAAGAAAATCCGATAAGATCACTCTCGGCGCCTCCCCCCGTGCATCTCTTGCGCTTATGAAGCTCTCTCAGGCTTATGCCTTTATCCGCGGACGCGATTACGTTCTCGCTGAGGACGTTTCCGCCCTCTACGCTCCCTGCGTTGCTCACAGGATCATGCTCAGCCAGGAGGCACGTCTTGAGAAAAAGACTGCAGCCGACGTGCTGGCAGAGCTCTCCAGGACAGTTGAAGTTCCCTACAGGACCAACAGATAAGGATTACTCACAATGGCTGATAACAACAACAAGCGAGCCCCTGCCATCACCCTGCAGAAGGGGGCTTGGATTTATTTATTTCTTTACTGCTACGCTCTGTTGATGACTCAGCTTCTCAGAAACTCTATTTCCGCAGTTTTCTTCTGGTTTATGATCATAGCAGCTCCTTTGTCGTTCTTAGTCATGCTTATCGGCAAGGCGGCCATTCAGGTCTACGTTATGACTGACAAGAATCAGACGGAAAAGCTGGCGGACGTCGAATACGAGATCCGTGTTATCAACGCATCCCCTCTCCCCTATCCCTTTATCGAGACCATTATGTCAAAGCCAAGAGACGACGGTGTTCGATGCCTCTACCAACGGCTTATCCTTTCTTTGGTTCCCTTCGGCAGCTACAGTATAAAAAATACCGTCTCCTTCAGATACAGAGGCCTTTACGAGATCGGCGTTCACGAGATTTATATTTCCGATCCTCTTCGTCTTTTCAAGCTCAGAATGGACATTGACAATTTCTCAAACGTTACCGTCTATCCCAGACGTCTTGAATTCGACAGAGAGACCGAAAGCGCCGTTTCCGACGTGCCCTCTCCCTACGTTCGTGCTCTCGATTCACGAGACAAGTCTGAGGTATCCAACATCCGCGAGTACAGGATGGGAGATTCGCTAAAGTCTATCCACTGGAAGCTCTCATCCAAATCAGAGGAGCTTCAGGTCAAGGACTATAATACAAACGACGACAGGCACACTTATATTTTCGTTGACCTTGCCGCTCCCACCCCTGCACCGGAGGTTAAGCGGGAGGATGCCAGAAAGAAGCTGAAAAAGCTGAAAAAGGCATCCGCCGACGGCTCCGGCGAGAAAAAGGTATCTTTCAAGGAAAAGCTTGAGGCTCACCGCTCAAGGGTTCGTGAAAACAAGCGTGCGCACAAATACAGGCGCCGCAGAAGACGCGGCAACACCGCCAAGGATATTGAGACAATTGATATGATCGATGCTCTTATTCTTGAAACGAGCGGCAAAGGACGCAAAAAATCAAAAAAGCCGGACATTGATGACATTATCACCTCCGATGACAGGCTTTCTGCAGACGAGATGATCGCAAAGCTCTCCAACATCGTCGGAGACAGCACAGAAGGTGCCTCTGATGACGAGCTCCTCCGTGCCAAGCGTGCTTGGGGAGGCATCGTTCTTGAGGACTTTGAGGATGAGCTGCCTGAATTTTGTGCAGACGGCGTTATAGAGATCGCCGTTGCCTCTATGCAGAGTGAGCTGAGACGAGGCAATGCCTGCACAGTTGTGTGGTACGATCACAGAAGCGAAAAGGGCATTTTTGCAGTTCATCTCTCCGATATTTCCGGCTTTGACGATACCTACACAAGGTTCTCCTCCGCCGCCGTGGTCTCCTCCGATATGCATATAAGCGAGCTGACCAATCTTATCGGCGAGGCTGTTAACGTTACAGTTCGTATTATAACCTCCAACATAGATCCCTCCTCTGTTTCTCAATACTGCGCCATTCCCGCTATGTTCGGCGGTGCAGGAACAGGCTGTGTGACAGAGATACTTCTGTTCAACCCTGCCGATAAATACGAGGAGCCTATTGAGAGGCTTGAATTTGCCGAAAACACAAGGCTCAGGCTTCGTCAAAACGGCATTTCTATGACGGATATCAAGGAAACCCAAAAAAGTGACGGCAGAGCTGTTCTTGTTCCTGCCCAGCATATTTGAGGAAGGGAGGCACTGATTTGAAAAAAGCCAAGCTGCTGTCTCTTTTCCAAAGAGACCCTAAAAAAGTCAAAAAAGCAAAGCTGCCCGAGAACGTTTACTACTCCCCGGCTAACGATATGTCACCCCTGTGGCAATACGTTGGCCTTGCTCTCAGAACTCTGGTTCTTTACTTAGGCGTTTTCGGAATCACGGTGTTCATTTGCTCTGCTGCAGGTCTAACCTACTCGGACTACTGGCAGGCAAAGGTGGTTACACCCGGCACCGTTGCCCTTCTCTGCTTGCCGGTTGCCATTGCCTGCGGAATCGCTTCTCTGGGCAAGATCTGGGCGCTGGCCACTCCCATAGTTTACGTGGGAGCCTTTATCGGCTATGCTGCGATCAACTACACAGATCCAATAGCCTTTACCGTCAGAAGTGTACTCAGAGTATACAACTACGCTCTTTACAACGTATCCGGTGTTTATACCAATCTCCAATCGTTTATGTACGTGACGGACGGATACGACTATCAAAGCGCAGAATATGACCTGAACGACCCTTACCGCTTTGCAGGTGTTTTTATTCTTGCAAGCATTATCGGTCTCATCCTCTATTTCTCTGTCCAGAGAAAAACAAGACTCTGGCCCGTTGTCATTCTTCTGACAGCCGTTTTCACCCCCATTCTTACCTATAACATCGCCTACGGAAACTCAGGTATTTCCTTTATTCTTGTTTTCGTTTGTGCATTGCTCGGCCTCAAGGTTTATGATTACCGCTACGGCGGCCGTGCCGAATCTGTTGCCGAAAGAAAGAAAAGAAAAGCCGAAAAGAAGTCTCTTCGTATTGAAAAGCGCAAAAAAAAGCGCAAGGAAAAGCTTGCTCTCCGTGAAGAGGCTGACCGTGTTTTCGACAAGGCTATCGATGCTGATATTCCTCTCGGAAAGGCCCGTCAGGCAAGGCGTGCAGTTTTCAGGTCACACAGAGATAACATCAAAAAAGAAAAGCTTGAAAAAAAGGCACTTGCTCGCACGGAAAAGAAAAACGCAAAGAGAGCACGAAAGCTTAAAAAGAAGAGGGTCGCTGAGCTGAAAAAGAAGCTTTCCGCTTCTCCCAAGGGATCTACCTCCCACCAGGCTGTTCTCGCAGAGATCGCCGCCGAGAGAGCTGACGATCTTGAGGCAAAGGCAAATCGTAAGGCCAAAATCCAAAAGAAACGCCTGGAGAAAAAGGATCTGGATACCGCTCGCAGAAAAGCCTCTATGGCAGGCGGATATGCCGGAATCGGCGTTGCACTTATCGCCTTTCTCGCAATATGCCTCCCCCTCTCTCTTGCTAAGGGCCCCTTCAGAGAAATTCCTGTTATCAACGATAGGGTCCGTACAGCAAGAGCTTACGTTACAGCTTATCTTCGCGGCAGCGACGTTGACCTGAACGACCCTTACGTTTACGGACTTAACCCTCTCGTTCCCAGAGCACTCTCTTACGACCCTCTTGAGCTTACCGACGACGTTATTTTCAGAGTG
>JAFQNM010000134.1 GCA_017395885.1 Clostridia bacterium
ATTAACTTTACCAGATGAAGGGAATGAGCCTGTATTTTACACGTTTTTTGTAATCGGAGTAGCCGTTAAGGCCTGCCTCAAGCACTTTCTCTTCATTGCAGATGCGAATGATAATAACGGGAACGTAGGGCAAAAAGCAAAGCAGAGACCAGAGTGAGCCCAGCACAAGGGGAATGGAAAGGAAAAGCCAAACGGTAACAACATACATAGGGTGACGAACAATGCCGTAAAGCCCCGTATCCACCACCTTTTGCCCCTCCTGCACCTCCACAGTTCTTGAAAGATAGGCGTTTTCTCTCATGACCTCTGCATAGAACGCATAGGAAACGAGGAGAATAACAGAGGCCGCAACAGTGGCCCAGAGAGGAAGCTGAGACCAGCCGAAGCGAAAGTCAAGACCGGCCACAATAAATCCTGCAATGAAGAATAGGGCAGAGAAGGCAATGACGCCCTTTTGAGTTTTTTCGGTTTCCTTTGAGGAAATACGCTTTTTTAAAAGATCGGGAGATTTTATGAAGAGCACCGTGCCCAAAATAAGCATGGGAACGAAAAGCAGACATATAAAGAGCCAGCCGTTGAAAAACTTAATGGTGCCGGCAGGCAAAAAGATGAGAGCCAGAACGATGGCAAGACCTGCTGTTAGCTTTAAGAGTGCATTGAGTAGTAGTTTCATACGTTTCTCCCTTTTATCATTTTATTCTTATTTTGATGCTGCCGGTGGAGCTAACTATGGTGCACTTGCCGCCGTCACCTGAGGAGGGAACCTCCACCTTGCCGGTGCTGCTTCTCGCATCAAATACTTTCTCGGAGAGAAGCGTTCCGCTCACGCTTCCCGTAGTGACCTTGACGGATATTTCGCCGCCGTCGCAACCGTCGAAGCTAACGTGGCCCGTAGTTCTCACCAGAGAGAGCTTTTCCTTTGCAATAACGCTCACAAGAGATATATCGCCTGTGTCTCCGTTTGATGAGAAAGAGCTGCAGGAAACGCCTGAGAGCTTTGCGCTTCCCGTAGTGACCTTAACGCTCATATCGCCTGTAAGGGAAATGCTTTCGGCGTTGATGCTGCCTGTTGAGGTAGTGAGCTCAAGGTCTTCTGCGCTTATCCCCTTTGCATTGATGCTACCTGTAGTCAGGTGGATCCTCACTGTATTTTCGGCATTTGCCGAAACAGAGACAGCTCCCGTTGAACCCTTAATATCAATGCTTTCAAAGGAAAAAGCCTCAGGTACCGTAGCTTTTCCCGTTGTTATACGGATAGAGAGCTCACCGTATTTTTCGCCGGGCAGAGCAATTGTCACAGAGGGACTGCCGAAGCTTATGCCTATATGCTCAAACCATTTCCTTTCGTCCCTGACCTGAATGGTCAGCCTGCCGTCCTTAACGCTGACAGTGTGAGGATATTTTTCATCCTCGTAGCATTCCACCTGTGCCTTGCCGTTTTCCGAGGGCACGAACAGAACGTTTGCTGTGTTTGTAATAACGCAAATATCCGTAATCTCATCTTCAAGCTCGTAGCTGTTGCTTACGTATTCTACCGTAGAAAATTTTGTAAAATCCCATTTAAGCATCGTCATAACACCTCCGAATATTATGCAACCGAGAATTACGAGAGAGGCTGCCGCTATCAGCCAAATTTTAACTGCCTTGCTCATTTTGCAGTCTCCTTTCCCATAAAGGATTTTTTAGTGCCGAGGATCATTGCCTTTGTAAGTATCACGGCTCCCTTAACAGAAAGCGTGCAGGCAAAAAACATAAATATGGAGAGCCCCGCAAGAACGAGCCCGGCGCCCATAAAGGCAGCTCCTATGGGGAGGTTTTTGAAAAAGTAAGCTCCGACTCCAGCCGCGAGACCGGCGAGAGCGCAGGCGCAAAAGGAGACAAAAACTGCCCAGAGAGATGCTATGACAGACCAAAGCACCGCATAAAGCGAAAGTGCAACGGCAATAGCTGCAATGAGCAGCGGTATCCAAACGGGAGAGCCGACCCAGAGAAGAGCCGTCTCCCATGCTTTCATTTTTCTTGTGGGGCGAACCTTTTTCTTGACAATTGAGGAGAGGGGAATATCAGCGATTATCTGATCGGCGATCTCATCGATGTTTCCGATGTCGGCAACGGCCTCCTCCTCAGAGAGACCATCCTCCATACGGTCCTCGATCATTTCCATATAAAAGCTCAGCCTTTCCTCCAGCTCTTCCTGAGGCAGAGAAGAAAGACGCTTTTGCAATTCCAAAATAAAGTTAAGCTTCGTCATCCTCGGAATCCTCCTTTGTAACGTATTGGCAGATAAGCATAATTTCCTTCCATTCGGCCTTAAATTCTTCAATTCGCTTGAGCCCCTCAGGAGAAATGCTGTAGTATTTTCTCAGCCTTCCGCCGTGCTCGGCAGTACGGACCGTCAGCATATGAGCAGCCTCAAGCCTTTTAAGAATGGTGTAAAGAGTTGATTCCGAAAGAGAGACGTATGGCCTCATATCCTTGATTATCTGGTAACCGTAGGACTCCTTGCTTTTTATGGCCCTCAGGACGCAAACGTCCAGCAGGCCTCTTTTAAGTTGAACGTCCATAGAATACCTCCTGTTGTGTAATACATCGTAACACGAAGTATTAGAAATGTCAAGAGAAAAGGAATATTTTTTCTGTTCAAAACTGATGCAAATTAAAAATAAACAGGAATTTATTTAAGTGTTGTGATCAGCTTTGCATCAGGGGTAAAAAATAAAAGGAAAAGAGCTGACAGACTTTGTAACAAAAATCTGTTAGCTCTTTTCTTATAAGAGATCTGAAATGTTCATAAACTGTTGTCAGCGGGATGTTTGAAAACCTGAGAATCCTTTATTTACAAGGCTTTTCAGCGTTTCCCGGATTATTCCCACTCGATGTCTTGTGGCATAAACCTCACTAAAAGGTACTCGTTTTCATCAAAAAACGGGAACTTTTTTATGATAATTATAACAATTATCAGTATTATCACAGGTTTTGCTCACGGCGAAATCGGTTGTTTATTTGAATATTTTCTGTCGACAACAGCGTATCATTTTAGGTACTGTACAGACAAAAGGTTCCGCACTTCTGCGATACCTTAAATTATAACTGCTGCTTTTTTCTTAGACCTTCATTGAGCTTTTCCGTATTCCTTTTGATTATGGAATAAATGATCGCCCAAATCATTAGGTAGCCCACAACAAAAATTGCTGAGAAGACTATAATCGGTAGTGCACCGAAGTCAAGCCAATCGTTGAGCAGGTAGGTTCCGAGGTAGCTGATATATAAAACACC
>JAFQNM010000135.1 GCA_017395885.1 Clostridia bacterium
CACCGAGCCCTCGCTTTCCGCAGAAGAAGGCTCATCATATTCAGCCTCGGACATATCCTCTTCGGCCGCAGGGGATGACGGAGCATCAAGTAAAAGAAAAACAAAAAAACCGCAAAGAACAGAAAACGCAAGAGTGAGCACCATTGCTCCCCCGGTTACCGCTACTGCACCCTCGGCCGCCTTTTCCGAGGCTTGAGCATATATCGCCCAGCCTGCCAGCGCCGTCACTACTCCCGCTGCCCGGCTAAGGAGCCTTTTTACTGTGTTTTTTATCTTCATTTCTTCTCCGTTTTGCTCTTTTATACCGCTATTATACCACTTTGACCTCCTGCAGTCAAACAGTTTATGCATTCACGGTGCTGTTTTGCATCAAGAATGAAAAAAAGTATTTACAAATCGTATATTTTAGGGTAAAATGTATTTGGTATATTTATGCCCAGTATTATGTAAAGGAACAGGTATTTATAATGAGTATCGCTTACAAGCGCGTTCTTCTCAAGCTGTCCGGTGAGGCCCTCAGCGGCAAGGACGGTATTATAAATTACGAGTACATTCAGGAGATCGGCACTGTTGTTCGCCGTTGCATCTCCGAGGGTGCTCAGATCGCTATTGTTGTTGGTGCCGGCAATATCTGGAGAGGCAGACAGGGCCTTGCTATGGACCGTGTCCGTGCTGACCAGATGGGTATGCTTGCAACCGTTATCAACTCTCTCGCTATTCAGGATGCCTTCCTCTCCGTCGGCGTTGACACCGTTGTTATGAGCGCCGTTGAGATGGATGCCTTCTGCGAGCACTACACTCAGCGCGATGCCGTTAAGGCTCTCGAGGCCGGCAAGGTAGTTGTTTTCGGTGCGGGCACAGGTAACCCCTTCTTCTCCACCGATACAGGTGCAGCACTCCGTGCCTGCGAGATCGGGGCAGATGCTATTCTTATGGCTAAAAATATTGACGGTATCTATACCGCCGATCCCCGTATCGACCCCAAGGCAAAGAAGCTCAGCGAAACTACTTATGACTACATCCTCTCCAACCATCTCGGTGCTATCGACCTGACCGCTGCAAGCCTTGCAAGCGATAACGATATGCATCTTCTCGTTTTCGGTCTCGACAACAGCGAGAATATCTACAAGGTCATTACCGGTGACAATTGCGGCACCGTTGTTAAAAACTAAAATATTTTAAGGAGATATACAAATGAAACTCGACACCAAGCCCTTTGAAGAAAAAATGAAAAAGAGCATTTCCGTTTATAAGGAGCAGCTCGAAACAGTTCGCGCAGGCCGTGCTAACCCCGGCGTTCTCCGCGGCATTGAGGTTGATTACTACGGCACCCCCACTGCTATCAACCAGATGGCAGAGGTTAAGCTGGCAGATGCAAGAACTCTCACTATCACACCCTGGGATGCCTCCACCGTTAAGTCCATCGAAAAGGCTATCCTCGCAAGCGATATCGGTATTACCCCTCAGTCTGACGGTAAAACTATTCGCCTCAGCTTCCCCCAGCCCACAGGTGAGCGCAGAAAGGAAATGACAAAGCAGGTTGCAAAGATGGGTGAGGACGTTAAGGTATCCATCAGAAACATCCGCCGCGATGCTATAGATGCTGCCAAGAACGAAAAGAAGGCCGGCACCATGACCGAGGACGAGCAGAAGGCAAGCGAAAAGCTCGTTCAGGACCTTACAGATAAGTACATTAAGGAAGTTGACGCCGTTACCGCCGCTAAGAATGCGGAGATCATGGAAGTTTGATGACCAAAATATCATGCGCCTTGATGCGGCATTTGCCGCATCGGGGCGTTAGTGCTGTTTTTTTGTTTTCTGCATAAGCTGTATCAATACAACACAACTATAGAAAGCAGGTTTCTGCTATGTTTTTTAAACAGAAAAAAACCGATCTCCCTAAAAAAGACGATATGAAAAAGATCGTTGCCGACTCCGGCATCAAGCATATCGCCTTTATTATGGACGGCAACGGAAGATGGGCAAGAGCCAAGGGCCTTCCCAGAGAGGCCGGACACGGTGTTGGTGTCAAGGCCTTCAAAAACGCCGTTACCCTCTGCCGTGACTGGGGTATTACCACTGTCACCACCTATGCTTTTTCTACCGAAAACTGGAAGAGACCGCCGCAGGAGATCCGTGAGATCATGCGGCTTCTCGATGTATATATTAAAGAGGCTGAGGACGATAACGATAAAAACCGTATCCGCTATATCTTCCTCGGCAACAAGGATCGCCTCGGTGAGGAGCTGGCAGAAAAGTGCCGCTACCTTGAAAACATCACCAAGGATAATTCCCTCATTCTCAACATTGCTCTGAACTACGGAGCAAGAGACGAGATCGTCAGCGCAGTTAACTCCCTCATTGCCGAGGGAAAAGCAGAGATAACAGAGGAGGATATCTCCTCTCACCTCTACACAAGGGAAAGCTGCGATCCCGACCTTATCGTCAGAACAGGCGGCGAGATCCGCCTCTCAAACTTTCTTCTCTGGCAGTCTCAGTACTCGGAGCTCTATTTCACCGATTGCCTCTGGCCTGACTTTAACGAGGAGGAGCTTATTGCCTCCATCGTTGAGTTTTCCAAAAGAAAACGCCGCTACGGAGGAGTTTGATTACCAATTTTTGGTGACGCAAGGTCTGCCTTGCTTTATAATGCATTATTTGCGTATTTCGAAAGGATCCCAAGATCATGCTCAAAAGAACGATCACCGCAATTGTTGGCATTGCTCTGCTTGTTGTTGCCTGCATTTATTCTCACACGATCGCTTTCCCCATACTTGTCGGGCTTATGTCGCTCCTCGGCGTTTATGAAATGCTGGGCTGCGTTGGTATGAGAAAAAACTTCATCGTTTCTCTCTGCCTCTACGTTATGACGATCACCGTCACTGTCCTGACGCAAACCATTAAAAGCCACTCTCTTTTTATCGCTGCTTACTCAAGCTTCCTCTTCTGCATAATGCTTATCCTTCTCTCCGTTGCAGTGTTCTCGGAGGGCAAGGTTCCCGTTGATAAGGTATGCATCGCTTTTACCACCTGCGCCTACATTATCACCGGATTCATTTCCATTATCCAGCTCAGAGGACTCAAGACACACAACGGCATGGAGATCGGCGCACTTATCTACCTTCTCGTTTTCATTGCCCCCTGGGTGACCGATACGTTCGCTTATTTCTGCGGAATGCTTCTCGGCCGCCACAAGCTTATCCCCTCCGTCAGCCCCAAGAAAACTGTTGAGGGCAGCATCGGCGGAATCGTTTTCTGCATTGCAGGCTGTATTCTCTACAGATACGTGCTCGCTCTGCTTGGCAACGAGGCACTTCCTCCCATCTGGATCTTTGCCGTTCTCGGTCTTATCATCTCTATCGTTTCTCAGATCGGAGACCTTATCTTCTCCCTTATCAAGAGACGCTACGGCATTAAGGACTACGGTATCATATTCCCCGGACACGGCGGTGTTCTTGACCGCTTTGACAGCGTTATCGCCACCGCTCCCCTTATGCTCATCTCCTGTGAGGCCCTTTGCTATTTCGGCATAATGTAAGAAAATGGTAAGGTATCAGCATGGAATACAAAAGCAGAACTGCGGCAGTTCTCGGCTCTACCGGCTCCGTTGGTACTCAGGCAATCGATGCTCTCGGTAAGCTTGGAGTTAAAATCGACCTGCTGACCGCAGGAAAAAATATTGACCTTGTTGCACGTCAGGCCGTTGAATGCGGCGCTCTGCGTGTAGCCGTTCCCGATGAGGGTGATGGCGCAAGGCTCAGGTCAATGCTCCCCGACACGGTTTCGGTCTTTGCCGGCAAGGATGCCGTTTGTGATGCTATCCGTGAGTGCGGATGCGACCTTATCGTCCACTCCATTTCAGGAATGGCGGGAATCCCCGCAGCACTTGCCGCAGCAGATACCGGAGCACGTATCGCTATGGCTAATAAGGAGGCTCTTATCAGCCTCGGCCACCTGATCTACGAAAGACTTGCAAGATCAGGCGGTGAGCTTATCCCCGTTGACTCAGAGCACTCGGCTATCTTCCAGTGCCTTTGCAGCTCAGGTGCCGCAAGTCCCAAGGCCCCTGCCGATTCTTCAAGAGTTCGCCGCATCCTTCTCACAGCGTCAGGCGGCCCCTTCTTCGGCAAAAAAAGAAAGGAGCTTGAGGCCGTTACCCCTGATATGGCTCTGGCACACCCAACGTGGAAAATGGGCGCAAAGATCACCATCGACTGCGCTACCCTTATGAACAAGGGCTTTGAGCTTATTGAGGCCTGTCGCCTCTTTAACGTTGAGCCTGACCGTATTGAGGTGCTCGTTCACCGCCAGAGCATTATTCACTCTATGGTGGAATCTACTGACGGTGCAGTTATTGCAGAGCTCTCCTATCCCGATATGAGAGACTGCGTTCGCTATGCTCTCGCTTATCCCGACCGAGCGCCCTTCGGTGGTGAGCCCCTTGACTTTGTTAAGCTTGGCTGCCTCACCTTCCATGCCCCCGATACAGAGGCATTCCCCCTGCTCTCGGCAGCAGTGGACGCCTGGTACAAGGGTGGCACTGCTCCCGCCGCTCTTATTGCTGCGGATGAGGAGGCTGTTTGGGCCTTCATAGATAAAAAGCTTTCCTTCAACGGTATTTCCGACGTTGTTCGGGAAACAATAGAAAGATGCAACCATATACCCGCAGATAGCCCCGAGGCTGTTTTCGAGGCCGAAAACGAGGCCCGTATCAAGGCTATCGAAATCATTAAAGGCTGCAGATAATGCAACTTTTAAACTTTTCTTTTTCGGAGAATTAGATGTCCACATTTATTAATGTTCTTCAGATTATTCTGGCAATTCTTCTCTTCGGCTTTCTCATTTTCATCCATGAGGGCGGCCATTTTCTCTTTGCCCGCCTCTTCAAGGTCACCGTTAACGAGTTCGCTATCGGTATGGGACCGAAGATCTTTTCAAAAAAATCAAAAAAAAGCGGTATCACCTACTCCTTCCGCGCCTTCCCCATTGGCGGCTTTGTTTCTATGGCGGGAGAGGATGAGGAAAGTGACGACCCTAATGCCTTTAACAAAAAACCCGTATGGCAGAGGCTTATAATCACCGTTGCAGGCGCCGCTACAAATATTATCGTCGGTGGCCTCGTTATGGCAATACTCGTTTGCTCTGCCCCCAACTCTCTGGGTGGCACCACCGTTGCAAAGTTTATGGACGATGCTGTCAGTCAGGAGGCAGGTCTTCAGGTAGGTGACAGAATCGTTGAGGTTGACGGACACAACGTTCATATTGCTGATGAGCTGATGTACACTATTATGCGTCTCGGCATCGAGCCCGTTGACCTTACTGTTATCCGTGATGACGAAAAGCTCGTTCTTGAGGACGTTGAGTTTCCTCCCATGTCCTCTGAGGGAATAGCCTTCGGCTCCAACGACTTTCTGGTTTATGCAGAGGAGCCTACCCTTGCCAATCTGGCAAAGCACTCCTTCTTCAAGACCACCTACACGGTGAAAATGATATGGGAGTCGCTCTACGACCTTGTTACCGGCAGATTCGGTGTTGAGGCCGTTTCCGGCCCCGTGGGCGTTACGGAGGCTCTTACGGAGGCGGCTGACACAGGTGTTTACAGCTTCACCTATCTTGCCGTTGTCATCTCCATAAACCTCGGCGTTATGAACCTGCTCCCCTTCCCTGCGCTGGACGGCGGACGCATTCTTTTCCTCCTTATCGAGGCTATCAGAAGAAAGCCCCTGAAAATGGAGGTCGAAGCTTATATCAACTTTGCAGGCCTCGTTCTGCTTATGATACTTATGGTCCTCATCTGTATCAAGGACGTTATCGGCCTGTTCTGACCACATCTACAAAAGCAAAAGAAGAAAGGATATCTTATGCGACGCGTTTCAAGACAGATCAATGCAGGCGGCCTGCTCATCGGTGCAGATGCCCCCATCAGCGTTCAGTCCATGACAAATATCCCTGCC
>JAFQNM010000136.1 GCA_017395885.1 Clostridia bacterium
CTGCAGGTATGGCAATGAGAGTCAACCGTCTCCAGTCCATATTCCAGTATACTTATACAAACCAGGAAGACTTTTATGAAAAGCTTTTTGCCGCAAACAATATAAACTGCTGCCTTGACCCCGCAAAGGCAAAGCCAAAGGCAAGCACGGCGGCTCCAAAGCCAGCTTCTCCTGCTCCTCAAAGCACAACCCCCACTCTCAATCCCCTGAGCGGCAGTTCCCAAACCCGATATAGCAATAATGCAAGCATCCCGCGTCCCACCTCCAATACAACAGGTATAGGCGGTGCTTACGGTCAGAATACCAATACTCAGAGGCCCACCGGCACCTCGGGATATACTCAGGGCGGCAGCTATAATTCCACCGCAAACCAAGGATACACCCCGGGGGGTAATTCCGGCTATACCTCAGGTAGCAGTACGGGCAGTAATCCTCAGAGCCAGAGCACTCCCGACGGTAGCTTCCAGTCTCAGAATTCATGGGCCTATCCCATCAAGAATAAGATGGTGGCAGCACTTCTCGCATTTTTCCTCGGAGCGATCGGTGCTCATCATTTCTATCTTGGTCAGACAAAGATAGGCGTAATAAAGCTTATTTTCTTCTGGACCTATATTCCTACCTTTTTGGGGATTTTTGATGCCATCAAGCTTTTCGTAATGAGCGATGATGCCTTTTGCAGCAAATATAAATGCAGATTAGGATAAAAAAGCCGTGCTTTGCACGGCTCTCAGACTGTCGAAAAAGGCGCAGACCGCAGATGTGTCAAAGCAAAGAAAGCCCGGTATTGAATATAACCGTAAAAATCAAAATCAACAAATAATTAAAGCTGTATTAAAGAAATCCCCTGAAAGATCAGGGGATTTCAAGCTTTTTGCTATTGCGGTCTCTGCCGTACCTTTGTACGGCGACGAGAACCTCAAAAGCAAAATCTGCATCCTTTTCGACAGCCTGAGGCAGCTTGTCAATAATATTATCGACAAGCTGAGATCCGTGCTAATGCACGGCTCTTTTTTTGCAGCTATCTCTTTACAAATATGGATAAATGTGATAGAATGTATATGCTAGATACTTAAATTACCGTGGGATATTTTACCCTTTGTTGCGCAGAATACTATGGTAAAACCATACCCCGCGGCAACTTTGCAACAAAGTAATTTAAGTGTCTAGCAGCCTTAATGACCGGGGGCATGATTTTCGTGCACAGCTCCCGTAGCTGTGCATTTTTTATTATAGATACATATGCAGACATACGTGTGTCCCTGTGAAGCGATATAATAATATCAAGCTTACAAAAGGAAATATGTTATGAACGGAACTAAGCAATACAGACTGCTGGAAATTTTTTTCAGAGCCCTGCGAGGAGAAGATATATCTGTCAGCGGGCTTGCCGCAGAATACGGAGTTTCATCAAAGAGCATCAGCCGCAGCATAGCAGAGATCAAGGCCTTTCTTGCAGACAGAAGGGAGCTTGTCGGCAATACGGAGCTTGAGTATTCATACAGAGATAAGTGCTACCGCCTTGAGATGGATGAGCTGCTCAGCAGCAAGGAGCTGTTTGCGCTTGTGGAGGTAATGATAGGAGCAAGAGCCTTTTCGGCGGAGGAGCTTCACGTTCTGATAAATAAGCTTAAGGGGGTAACCACCCCGGGAGACGGAAAGACGCTCAGCGAGCTAATCAGAAAGGAGCTGTATCATTATCCACAGGTGCGTCACGAATGCGAAAGCGTGCAGGATAATCTGTGGCAGCTTATAAACTGTATCAACGACCGTAAGGAGATAACTATAGATTATTACCGAATGGACAGGAGCTTTGTGACCCACAGGCTGATTCCTGCATCGGTAATGTTCTCCGATTATTATTTTTATCTCATAGCCTTCAGCACAAGCGACCTTGAAAAGCCTTTGTATTTCAGGATAGACAGGATAAAGCAGATAGTAACTCACAGAAAGCGTGAAAAGGCAAGGAACGTGAGCTTTGATGAGGGCAAGCTACGCAGGCAAAGCCTTTATATGTGGCCCGGCAAGCTAAGGAATATAAGGTTTGAGTTTGCGGGGCCATCGGTGCAGGCCGTGCTGGATAAGCTGCCAACGGCCCGTATAATAGAGCGAATGGGAAACGGCAGATACCTGATAGGGGCAGAGACATACGGAGACGGAATAAAGATGTGGCTGCTGAGCCAGGGCTCCTGGGTAAAGGTCACCGCCCCGGAGGACTTCGTGGAGGAAATGAAAAGAGAGCTTATCAAGGCTTATGAACAATATGATACATAGAAAGGACACGGGAAATGACAGGAATAGTACCGGCTTACAAATTAGAGTGCGAAGGACTTCAGGTAGAGTTTGAAGTTGTTTCTCCCATAGAACTCGTAGGAGGGCATAGCGGTGAAAGACAGGCACTTGCTCTGGATATTCAGGATCTTGATAAGCAGATAGATGCATGCGAGGAAGAGCTGAAAAAGCTGGATTCTGAAATTGACAGATTGACCAATCATGCTGACGGACTGGATTATACCGTAGCAGTTGCAAGCGGATTAATAACAGGTGCCATAGATTCCTTTTTTGGGGAGCAGATCAAGGAGATAACTGACGGCTTCATAAATAAAGGGTTGATAAAAACTGCAAAAGACAAAAAAATCAAAGAAGAAATACATAAGGCAGAAGAGGCGGCCAGAAAAAAAGGAAAAGAGCTTACAGATGACGCCAGGAACAGTATCCGCCGCAGTGTCACAGAAAAGTTCACCGTATCTGATAACAAGAGCGAAAAAAGTGTGCTGTCTACCGCTATCAGGTATTTTGAAACCAGAAATGAGTCTCCGACAGATAACTTGTGGAATTATAAAGGTACAAGTATCACACCAAAGTCCCATCATCTGGATGATTTGACACACCATGCTTCGTTAATTGGGCTTGTTGCCTCAATTGTAACGCAGTTTACTCGCAAGGCCGATTATTTTGATGCCTCCGGAAAGCACCAGGGCATTCCAATTACCATAGATGAAAAAAACGACGAGCTTTTCGGCAAAACAGTACCTTCAAAAATTGTTTGCGGAACAGTGAACTGGTTCTGGCATCTTGCCAGCGACGTTGCGGGAACAAGCGGTAAAACCGCAGGCGGCGGAATGGGAGTTCCCGGCCCCCTTTTGTCTCTCATTAAGGGATTTTCCTCGTTGCCTATCATAAAGGAAACAAAGCTGTCTGAATTTGCCAACTTTTTATTTACCAATGATGGTGTACGGTTTGATTTTCGCGAAGAGGTTGCCCAGTCTATTCCTGTGCTGATGAACGAGCTGTTTGTAAGAACGTTCTATGCGATTCGCAGATTTATGATGGAATACTGCGAAAATAAAGGATTTAAAGGGATAAACTGGAAGAATGTGCTTCCGTTCAGAAACAGAACAGTTATCAGAATGCTGACTATTGCCACAGGAACTTTTACGGCTTTTGACCTGGCGGATGCAGCAATTCGCTCTGGCGGCTTTAATGCCTCTTGCCTTATGAAAATTAATTTTGTTGGAGTTGGCCGTTTTGCTGTTGCAGTTGTCACAGACGTCAGTATGGGTATAAAGAGAAATCACCTTATGAATGAACGTATCGGCGTTCTCAGCGAGCAAATGAAGCTTCTTAATGCCAAGGTGTCGTATAAATGTGCGGAGATGTATTATGCTCAGGCAGATGCCTTTGAAGCACAGGAGGAAATGTGGATAGCAGCACAAAACACAGAGCAAACACTGTATGAGGTTTATGAAATTACTGCAGAGTCGGTTACGTACATAGCAGATTCACTTGTTGAAATCCAGCAAAGCTTTGAGAACATATCTGAGTACAGAGAAGGAATAGAAAGAAACAATCCGGGTCTGATAGAAGACCTGACAAATATATTAAAGTGGGGCGAAAAATAATGAATGAAGAACTGATTTTGAAGAATGCGGTTCCCGGCAAGGAGCTGACTCCTGAGGAAGCGAAGGCGCTTGTTGATTTTATTGATAACAAAGCAAACCAGGTCAGAAGCGTTTCGGCTGAAATCGATAAAGCTAAAAAAGCTGCAGATGATGCTACAACAAAAGCAAAGAATGCAAAAAAAGCTGCAGAGGAAATAAAAAAAATAACTGCAGAAAGGGAAAAAACCTCCTTTTTTGGCAGTAAAACAAAAGCAGTAAACGATATTAAGGATGATACCAAGGTTATTGCAGAGGCACAGGTTGCATTGGCCACAGCTCAAACACAACTGGCAGATGCCCAGCAAGCATCTGCAGCGGCACATAGAAAAACGTTTGAGTTTGAGGAGATGCTTGCAAAATTGACTGCGGCAATGGTCAAGATCGGTACCATGAGTATTGCTACCAACCGTATTATGGTGCGTGAGCTGGAAGCAAGATTGAATGGTGCAAGCAAGGAGGAGCTTTCAGAACTGGCACGTAAGGAACTTGAGATGGTAGTATATCAGATCAAGGCCCAGCAGGATGTTTTGAGCCGTCAGGAGCAGTTAACAAGTATTGTCCGTGAAATTGATGCAAGAATAGTAGCTCAGGAAAAGAACGATGCTCTTCGTGATGAGACTATTGAGGCTCAAATGAAAAAGGGAATGGAGCGAGATCTTCGTATTTCAGCCCAGGAAAGAAGGATCAATGACCAGGGAAGAGTAATTTCTCATCATCATCGAAAGAATGCGGAGCAGGATGAGGCGATTGCAACAGTTAATGCAAAGAACATAGAGCAGGATGAGGCGATTGCAACAGTTAATGCAAAGAACGTAGAGCAGGATGAGGCAATTGCAACAGTTAATGCAAAGAACGTAGAGCAGGATGCAGCAATTGCAGCAGGCGATGCAAAGAATCTGGAGCAGGACAAGCTTTTGACAAAGGTGATGCTTCAGAATGAAGCCCAAAACGATCGGATCAATGCCAATCAGTATGAAATAGAAGAGCATAGACGTATTTTGGACGAACTGACAAAGGCTTCAAATGATTATGCAGCTATGTTTTCACACAGCTTTGATAATGACAGACGTCAGGATGCTGATATTGAATTGCTTGAAAATAATGCTGATGAAGTAACTGCAATAATTGAACATATCAAAGGCAAAAATGACGAGCAGGACGGATTGATTTCTGAGCTTTTGCAGCTTTGCGAAAAGCAGAAAGAAGCAATTGACGAGAATTCAAAGCGAATCGATGAGCTTGTGGAAAAGCTTGAACTGCTGAATAAGTATAAGAAAACAAGTAAAAAGACGTTTATAGGCGCCTTTATCGGAATAGCAGTAGCTGTTATTCTTACGGTCATATTGTTTTTGCTTTGATGTAACCAGAAATATAGATGATCTATCCGCATTTTGCCATCGATATCTTCCAAAAAGAGCCGTGATAAGCAAGGCTTTTGCTTATCACGGCTCTTTTATTGCATAGGATTTGCCGGCGATTGCTTTTTGCCGTTATTGACAATATATGTCGTATATAGTATAATGTATAGATATAAGGATAGAAAGGTGCAGTATTATGGAAAACGAAATTGCATTGCAGCTTGCCAGAGAAACGGTGGACCGTATGTGCAGTGCCCTTGACGGCGGTGGCTGGCAGTATACAAAAGGCGAGGATCTTCTTTCCATTGAATTTGAGGTGGAGGGAGAGGACCTTCCGATGAGCTTTAACGTTTCTGCAAACCCTGAGAACAGCGTTCTTACTCTCAGGTCACCTCTGCCTATCACCGTGCCTGCAGACAGGCGCATCGATATGGCCTTGGCGGTTTGCAAAATAAACACCCGCCTCAATGATGGCTGCTTTCAGTATGATATGAAAAACGGCCTTCTCTATTACTGCATGACCTGCGGCTATACAGACAGCATTATGGGTAACGGTGCATTCCTTTATGAAATATTCAATTCCTGCGCAATGGTGGAGGAGTATAACGACAGACTTTTGCTGGTTTCCGAGGGCGTCATCACCCCGGAAAACATTATAAAATGAGTTAAAAGGGAAAGCTGATATGGCAACTAAAGCAAATACAAAGCGAGGAGCGGCAGTTTTTAAAAAGCTGTGCTCATACCTTGAGAAAAACAATATCGAACACTATAAAAACGATGAGATACTGGCCCTTCGCATAGCACTGGAGGAGGAGGGAGGTCCATCCTCTCTTATTCTTGCAATGGACTGTGACGTTGGCGCTCTGAGATTGCTCATACCCCTTCCCCTTGCAATGAAGCCTCAGCGCAGGCTGGAGGGTGCTATTGTATGTGCTCATGCAAACTGCAATATAAGCGACGGTGTGTTTGACTATAATGCAGACGATGGCTCTGTAGTATTCCGAATGGCGGCCTTTCACAGAGACGGTGCCCCGGGTGAGGGCCTTTTTAAATATATGATCACCACCGCAAAGGAAACGGTTGAAAAATACCGGAAGGTATTTGAGGATGTGAATTCGGGTAAGATCGGCATTACAGATCTCGTCTTTCACAGCAAATAAGGAGAAAAAATGACATTCGTTGAGTTTTATGATAAGACCTCTATAGAGAACGTGTGTGCCTGCTTTGCCGGCGTGCCGGACAGGGTCATCCTTGTGGGCGGAAACAGAAAGCTCCTTGAAAAGCACTGCATCCGTTATCAGAGCATATTTGAGGACAGAGGCGATGATATAGAGTTTTTGTATAAGAGCATTAACAAAAACAAAATGTCCTCTATTGTGAACGCACTTTGCGAAATAGTAGAGGAATATCCCGACTGTGTTTTTGACCTGACGGGAGGAGACGATCTGGTGCTCGTTGCCGTTGGAATAGTTCACGAGCGGTATAAGGACAGAAATATTCAGATGCACCGCTTCAACATACTCTCCAACAGCATTATTGATTGCGACGGAGACGGAGATACTGTGTTTGAGGGAGAGTTTCCCTCAATATCTATACAGGAGAATATCCGTATATATGGCGGAGATATCGTGTTTGAGGACCAGAAGCCGGGCGGAACCTACGAATGGGATTGCGATAAGTATTTCAGGGCAGACGTTAACAAAATGTGGGAGATCTGCAAGGAGGATATCCGCCTCTGGAACACTCAGCTGGGTGTTCTTGCTGCGGCTGAGCGATACAGAGACGAGTGGCAGGCACCTATGACCACCGTAGCATCTGTGGATAAGATAACTGCTTACCTTTCACAGAAAAAATCAAAGTTTATATTTGCAAAGAGTTTTCTGGCAAAGCTTCAAAAGGCAGGTCTCATCACTGATTATTATTGCGATGAGCGAAATCTCACCGTCTCATACAAAAACGAGCAGGTCAAGCGCTGTCTCGTAAAGGCAGGGCAGGTTCTTGAAATGAAGATATATCTTGCCGCCCTCGATGCCTGCGAGCAGGACGGAAGCTATACGTATTACGACGTCCTTAACGGAGTTAATATCGACTGGGACGGAGACATACATACGGATGATGAGGTATACGATACACAGAACGAGATAGACGTGATCATGATGAAGGGAATGATACCTGTTTTTGTATCCTGCAAGAACGGTACCGTTGATATATCTGAGCTTTATAAGCTTGACTCGGTGGCAGAGGCATTCGGAGGCAGATATGCCAAAAAGGTTCTCGTTACCACGTCTCTCGAAACAATGACAGACTTTGAAGGCTATTTCAGACAGCGTGCCAAGGATATGAATATCAGAATAGTTGATAACGTTCAGTATATGAGCGAGGCAGAGCTGGAAAAGGAAATAAAGACCTTTTGGAATATAACGTAATAAGGAACGGTAAAAAATATGTCAACAGTAAGCTACAGCAGTGTTCTTACAGAGCTGATGGAATACGCAAAGCGGGTAAGCGGAAAGGTAGCCTATCCCCTCACGGCTGAGGCCTTTGTCGTATCTGTTATAGACTGTATCAACGGCACCTTCAGCGTTTCCGAGTTTTCGGAGTTTGTTCCCGTTTCAAAGTTCTTTTCATCCTCAAAAATGCAGTTAAATACGCTGAGAGAGCTTCTCATGGCGCATATTATCGGTGATAACGAGTCTCTCTTTGCAGATGAGATATATATGAGAAATAAGATCTCCTCAGCAGAGGAGATACTGGAGAAGAACTCAAAAACAGAGCTGACCCCCGAGTTTCTAATGAGATGTATCCTTGATGAGCCCTCGGATGTTATTGATAAGGCTGTGAGAGAAGCTCTCGGTGGCGGAGCTTTTTCCATAGAAGACGGCGACGGAGAGGTCCGCAAGACAGGCTTTGCCTTTGGGCCGAAATTTGAGGAGCTTATAAACGGAAGCTTCACATCTCTCACCTCATCAGGTGCGGCAGATGCCCTTAACGTGGACAGAGAGTATTTTGATGATGACGAAGACGGGGAGGCTAAGAAGAATTCTGCCGTTCTCAATATCACCAAAAAGGCGAAGAGCATAAGAACAAAGCTTCTTGAGAGCGTTTTCGGCCAGGACCACGCAATCAGCGTTTTCACTGCAGGCTATTTCCGCGGAGAGCTCCTTGCGCTGACAGATAAAAAGAGAACAAGGCCCAGAGCAACCTTCCTTTTTGCAGGCCCTCCCGGAGTGGGAAAGACGTTTCTTGCAGAGCAGGCTGCAGCCCAGCTCGGCTTGCCCTTCCGCCGCTTTGATATGAGCGAGTATTCCGATAAAGAGGCAAATCTTGAGTTTTGCGGCTCGGATAAGGTATATAAAAACGGTGCCGAGGGTAACGTAACAGGCTTTGTAGAGGCCAATCCCAGATGCGTTCTGCTGTTTGATGAGGTGGAAAAGGCTCATCAGGTCATTATAAATCTGTTTTTGCAGATGCTGGATGCAGGCAGACTGAGAGATAATTTCACAGACCGTGAGGTATCATTCAAGGATACCATAATCATTTTCACTACCAATGCGGGCAGAGAGCTTTATGAATCTGAGGAGGGAGGAGATTTTTCTGCAATTTCCAGAAAGGTCATTCTCAAAGCTCTCCAGACAGACGTTAATCCCGTAACGGGAAAGAACTTTTTCCCTGCGGCGATATGCTCCCGCTTTGCCTCAGGAAACGTAATTATGTTTAACCATATCGGCGCCCATAATCTTCGCAGCATTGCTAAGAAGGAGCTTCTCAGACACGCTGAGAACTTCGAGCGCGAGCTTGGTATTGCCATTAAGGTGGAGGACAGAGTTTTCACGTCCATCCTGTTTGGCGAGGGAGGTGCTGCAGATGCAAGAATGATCCGTGCAAGGGCAGAGTCGTTTTTCGATGATGAGCTCTTTGAGCTGTTCAGGCTTGCAACGGGAGAGAGCGCCGGCAAAGAGCCCGGCAATATAAATACCATCAGCATTGAGGTGGACATTGACCCGGAGAATAAGGCAGTAGAGGCTCTGTTTGAGAGCAGCGAAAAGCCCGGTGTGCTGGTGTTTGCCGATGATAGCATAGCAGAGCAGTGCAGAGAAAAGTCTGATTATTGCAGTTTCCTGTTTGCATCGGATGCTGCAGCTGCCACAGAGCTGCTTGCCAAGAATGACGTGCGTATGATCATTCTGGACGTTAACTGCGGTATCAAGGACGGAACTAAGGGATATCTTAATATTGAGGACGTTAGGTCTGAGGCCAGAGACTTCTTCAGGCATACAAGGCTATATTATAAGGACGTGCCCATCTACGTTCTGGTATCCGAGGAGCATACTGTCGGTAATGAGGAAAAGCTGTCCTATTTGCGTCAGGGTGTTCGTGACACTATAGATATAAGTGCCGAAAACTTCGGTGCAAGGATAAAGAGCATATGCAGAAAGCTTCATCATCAGAGCAGCATGAATGCTCTTGCAAAGGCCAATAAGATCGTTACCTTTGAAACTGCGCAGACAGTATCCGAGGATGGAACGGTTGCAACCATCACCCTGTTTGATTTTGCATTGGAGACTGCAGTCGATAGCGGAGATACAAAGAGCGTTCTTGCAAACGTATCAAGGCCTGACGTTACCTTTGATAAGGTGATCGGAGCGGAGGATGCAAAGGGAGAACTCAAATATTTTGTGGATTATCTGAAGAATCCCAAAAGATTTCTTCAAACCGGGGTCAGTGCTCCCAAGGGAATTCTTCTCTACGGCCCTCCCGGAACGGGAAAGACCCTGCTTGCAAAGGCAATGGCCTGCGAGTCAGACGTTACCTTTATTGCGGCCGAGGGTAACCAGTTCTTGAAGAAATATGTGGGAGAGGGCTCGGCCCACCTGCACGAGCTGTTCAGAACTGCAAGAAAATATGCTCCCTCCATTCTGTTTATAGACGAGATAGATGCCATAGGAAGAGAGAGAGGAAAGTCAGAGCACTCTGTAGGCTCGGAAAATACGCTGACAGCGCTGCTTACCGAAATGGATGGCTTCAAGAGCGATCCCTCAAAGCCTGTGTTCGTGCTGGCGGCCACCAACTTTGACGTTGAGCCGGGCAGCCCCAAGAGCCTTGACCCTGCTCTTATGCGCCGATTTGACAGAAGGATATACATAGACCTGCCCGGCAAGGATGACAGAGTCAAGTATATGAATATGAAGGTCAGCGCAAATCCCGCATTCTGTATCAGCGATGAAAAGATAGATAACCTTGCCATCAGATCAACAGGAATGAGCCTTGCCCAGCTGGAAAGCATTTTGGAGATGGCCCTGAGAATGGCAATAAGGACCGGAGACTATAAGGTGACGGATGAGGTCCTTGATGAGGCATTTGAAACCTTTGTCAGCGGTGAGGAGAAGAAATGGGATGAATCTCTTCTCAGAAGAGTTGCAATACATGAGGCAGGCCATGCCTTTGTTTGCTGGTATCACGGCGAGGATCCCTCATATCTCACGGTGGTTGCAAGAGGAAACCACGGCGGATATATGCAGCACGGAGATAACGAGGGTAAGGCAATACGAACAAAGAACGAGCTACTAACGAGGATAAGAGTATCCATGGCGGGCAGAGCGGCAGAAATGGTATATTATGGCGAGGAGGAGGGTCTCTCCTCAGGCGCCGGCGGAGACCTTGTAAATTCAACACGGTTTGCCCAGCGTATCATCTGCTCCTACGGTATGGATGAGAAGTTCGGTATGGCCGTAATAGATACGGAAACGCTCCATCAGAGCGTGCTTTCAGATGAGGTGAGGGCTGCTGTAAACGAAATAATGAGCGAGGAGCTGAACGAGGCGGCAACACTTATCTCCAAAAACAGAGCAGCCATAGATGCCATCGTTGAACTGCTGCTTGAGAAGAATCATCTTTCTGCCAAGGAAATAGACAGTGTTTTCTCTGCCAATGCCAAAAGACCTGAAAAGAGTGTATAAGGAGTATTAAGATGACAGAAATACAGACTTTATTAATATCTGTTCTTCTTATCGTGTCAGCCGCATTTATAGCGGTGCCCCTTGTGTGCGGAATAATTGAGGCGGTCATCAGAGCGGCAAAGGGCGTGGAGAAAAAAAAGGCAGGCCAGTTTGCGAGAAGTCTTCTTGCCCTTACAGGAATGGTAGTTGGCTCCGTGCTTTGCATGAGGCTTGCGGTAGAGGTGTTTTTGCACGTAAACGGCGGAGGTGCCCTCTCATCCTTTAACTGGTGGGAGGGGCTGATGAACTCCATTGTCAGAACATTGGAGACCTTTAGCCTTGATGAGGATTACGACGTGCGTCTCGCCATGACCAGAGAGATGATGATAGCTCTTGCGGGAGAGGGATCAGCCCTTGTTAACCTGTTTACGGGATTTGCTGCATTTATGAACGTGCTGGCGCCCGTTGCGGGAGGAGCGATCATATTTGATATCCTCAGCAGCATATTTCCCCTGCTCAGGCTTTTTGGCTCGTATCTTTTCTTCTGGAATCCAAAATACTATTTCAGCGAGCTGAATGACCGTGCTCTTTCGCTGGCCAAAAGCATATGCGAAACTGAAAAGACCCTTCTGACAAGACCGGTCATCATATTCACCAACGTTTATGCAGATAAAGAGAGCGAAACGGTTTCAGAGCTTATATATAAGGCAAAGCTTCTCGGTGCAATATGCCTGCCGGATGATCTTAACAATATTTTAAAGAACCCTGCAGGTCAGCGTAAATTCATTCTCATAAACGAGAACGAGGCCGAGAACCTGCAGATGCTCACAGGCCTTGCATCGGAAAAGTGCTATAAATGTCTGAAGAAAGCAGAGGTGTATCTGTTTTCTCAGGATGACGTATATATTCTCATTGAGGAGCAGGTGAACAATTTTCTGAAGGGAAAGCTGCCTGAAGAAAAGCTGCCCACCATAGTCCCCGTTCAGCGTTACAGAAACCTGGCAACGAATCTTTTTGACGATATGCCCCTTTATGAGCCTGTTATAGGCAAGGAGAGAGACGAGAACGGAGCGGTCGAGCTTAACGTTACCGTTATCGGAGCCGGCCGTATAGGAACGGAGATGCTGCTCTGTGCATACTGGTGCGGACAGATGCTGAACTGCCGTTTGCATTTCAATATTGTTTCAGACGTAACAAAGGAGCAGTTTGAGGGGGCACTTAATCATATAAATCCTGAGCTTCTGAGAAGCATGAGCCCTGAGGACGGTATCCTTAGAATAAATGAAAAGGGAGAATATTCTTCTCCCTATTGCAGCCTCAGGTACGTGCAGGCAAACGTAATGTCAGGCAATATCCGAGATATTCTTATGGCAGAGGACGGCGAGGGAAGAACTCTTCTCGATACAGATTACTACATAGTTTGTCTGGGTAGTGACGATCTCAACGTATCAATAGCAAACAGCCTGAGAATGGCAGTTGGCTCATATCACCTCAGCGAAAAGGAAGAAAGAAAGACCGTTGTTTCCTACGTTGTATTTGATCCCGAGCTTTGCCGCGTTCTCAACGTAAACAGCCTGTACGACTATTCTGAGGAAAAAGGAGCAGACGTGTGCATGTATGCCTTCGGCAGCCTTGATGAGATGTACAGCACGAGAAACGTGTTCATAAAGGAGCTTGAGCTGAAGGATAAAAGCACCATAGGCTTAACCAGAGCAAGCTATATAAAGAAGCGCCGTGAAACTCATAAGAGCAGAGCAGAGGATAACTATTCCTACTGGTCTCATATTGCGAGAAACAGACACATAATATATAAGATATTCTCGGCCGGGCTTTATAAGCTTTCAGTATTTGACGTTGCCGAGGGAGCAAGCGATCCCGCATATAAAGCAGACAGGGATGCAGCCCTCGCAAAATATAAGGAGCTTATATACGGTGAGGGACACGATATTAAGCTGATGCACAGGCTTGCATGGCTTGAGCACAGAAGATGGTGTGCGTTTCTCAGAACGAGAGGCTTCTCCTCAACAGAAGAATACGTTAATTATTACGATAAGTATTCAAGCCATAAGAATATGGATCTGAAGCTTCATCCTTGCTTGGTTGAGTCATCTGATAAGGGCATAAAGGCAACCTTTGATAAGATAGGAAACGTAAAGGAAATGCTTCTTTTCACAGAGACGGGTGCTGAGGATATGGATATGCTGGATAAGGTTTCCGTAAACGTCAGAAAGAAAAAGGCGAAACAGAAGGACTTCAAGGTATATGACTATCCTGTTGAGGATTTTCGCGAAATGAAGAGAAAAGCATAATTAAAGAAATCCCCTGAGAATCAGGGGATTTCAAGCTTTTCGACAGCCTGAGGCAGCTTTTCAATGCTTGCAATCAAACAAAAAGGACATCCTTTCGGATGTCCTTTTGTTTTGGTGACCCGTGGGGGAATCGAACCCCCGTTACTGCCGTGAAAGGGCGGTGTCTTAACCTCTTGACCAACGGGCCTGGTAGCGGAAGTTGGACTTGAACCCACGACCTATCGGGTATGAACCGATTGCTCTAGCCAGC
>JAFQNM010000137.1 GCA_017395885.1 Clostridia bacterium
CAATGCACCTGAGTTCATACCGGGCATCATTGCCATTATGCTTTCAAGGCTACCCATTTTTTTAAGCTGCCTGAGCTGGTCAAGGTAATCGGAAAGGGTAAAGGTGTTTTCTCTGATCTTTTTTTCAAGCTCAGCCGCCTTCTTTTCATCAATAGCCTGCTCAGCCTTTTCAATAAGAGTGAGCACGTCTCCCATTCCAAGAATTCGGGATGCCATTCTGTCGGGGTAGAAGGGCTCGATGGTATCAAGCTTTTCGCCTGTACCAACGAACTTAATGGGCTTACCTGTAACGTGGCGGACAGAAAGTGCAGCACCGCCTCTGGTGTCACCATCCAGCTTTGTAAGAACAACGCCGGTTATGTCAAGAAGATCATTGAAGGATTTGGAAACGTTTACCGCATCCTGACCAAGCATCGCATCAACCACAAGAAGGATCTCGTGGGGATCGACAGCGCTTTTGATCTCCTTCAGCTCAGCCATAAGCACCTCATCCACGTGGAGACGGCCGGCCGTATCAAGGAAGACCATATCGTGGCCGTGGCGCTTTGCATAAGCTAAAGCTTCCTTGGCTATCTTTACAGGGCTTTCTGTTCCCATTTCGAATACGGGAACACCGATGGCCTCACCAACCACCTGAAGCTGCTTAATAGCGGCAGGACGGTATATATCGCAGGCAACGAGAAGGGGGTTTTTGCCTTGCTTCTTATAAAGAGCTGCAATCTTTGCAGAGTGAGTTGTTTTACCTGCACCCTGAAGACCGCACATCATGATAACGGTAGGAGGGTTTGAGGCTATCTCAAGCTTTGACTGAGTGCTGCCCATAAGGCGAATGAGCTCCTCATTAACGATCTTAACGATCTGCTGAGAGGGAACAAGGCTCTCAAGAACCTCTGCACCAACTGCACGCTCAGAGACCTCGTTTATGAAGTCTTTAGTGACCTTAAAGCTAACGTCTGCCTCAAGAAGAGCCAGCTTTATCTCACGCATACCCTCTTTAATATCGGCAGGGGTAAGCTTGCCTTTGTTACGGAACTTTCCGAATGCCCTATTCAGTTTTTCGGAAAGACTTGAAAACATTCCTGACATTTGCCTACCTCCTTAGATATTAAGTGTTGAGAGCTCCATTGCGATTTCTTTAAGCTTTGAAGCTTCCTCCTTGCTTGCCAACGCCAGCGAGTTAAGCTCACCGGATATCCTTGCAAGCTGAGCACGAAGCTCTTCATATCTGCCGCAAAGACCTAGCTTTTCTTCAAGATCAAGAAGCTCAGCCTCGCTCTTTTTAACAGCATCTCTTACGCCCTGGCGGGAGATGCCGCTGATCTCAGCGATCTCGGATAGAGAAAGATCGTCGTTATAATAAAGACTGGTAAGCTCTCTGCGGCGCTCTGAAAGAATATCTCCGTAGAAATCGAGGAGAAGGGAAATATGCATATCTTTTTTAAACATTATTCCCTCCAAATGCTGTAAAGCAAAATACTTTACATAGTATAGCATCGACTTTTATGCTTGTCAAGTCTTTTTCATAAAAAAATCGCCGATAATTTGTCGGCGATTTTTAGATATTAAGTTAGGAAAGCTTAGCAACGATAGCCTCAGCCCAACGAACGATCTCTGTACGCTCCTCAAGGCTGATCTTCTTGCCGCCGAAAATAGCGGGACCGCCGTTTACGTAGTAGATGGAGTCATCCATAACGTTTGTGCCGGCTTCCTTAAGTGCCTCGATAACTGTCTGAAGGCCCTTGTTGTCCTCAAGCTTGGGACCGTCAACGAAGAGAGCAACATTGTGTGCTCTTGCGGGTGTAAGCTCTCTGCAGAAACGGCGAAGCTCGTCTGTAGGAGCATCCTTAATGGTCATACCGATAAAAACAACTCTTTCCTTATCGCAAGGGAAGTCGCCGGGAACCTTATTTGCAAGGCACTTAAGTGCCTGAGAGATAGACTCGGCAAATGTCTTTACCTTAGCCTTCTTTGTTGAGTACATAACTCTGACTTTTACTTTGGGTGCAGCCATGATTTCCTCCGAAATATATGTAATATTTAATCGATTAAAAATCGTTTCTTTATTATAACATACACTTTAAGAAAATGCAAGTGTAAAATAACATATATCACTTACTGTCATTCTTCTTTCCAATATCGACTATACGTACGATAAAAGGGCTGAGAACGATATTGAACAAAAGCTCAAAAAGAAAATTGCCGCCAACAAGCACGAAGATCATATATGCTGCAACGTCTGAGCCGTATTCGGTGCCTGCAGACCACTGCGCAATGGTATCAAAGAAAAAGAGGCGGCATCCGAGAAGGAATATGCCCGTATTGACAACGGGACAAAGGACAGCAGAAGCAAAAACCCCAAGATACTTGTTAACCTTCATGAGCAGGGGTGAAACAAGATCTATGCAAAGGCCCGCAAGAGTACCCTTAAGAAGCACTGTTATAAAGGTGCCGGGAGCATTGATAGCCAAAAACGTAGAAGCATCTCCGGAAATAAGCACGGCAATTCCGAAGAGAAAGCCGAGCCACGCGCCGGCGCCCTTTCCGTAAACAGACGAACCCACTACTATTGGAATTAGCACAAGAGAAACAGAGAAGGGGCCTAAGCGGATAAATGCACCAAGGATCTGCAATACTACAACGATTGCAGAGAACAAGCCGATGCCAACAAGCTTGCGGGTGCGTGCTTTTGTATCTTTTACCATAAAAACCTCCGGGACTTGAACCCGCTGCTGCCTTCCGAATAAACAACGGTAAGGCGCATGTATTGAAATATATAATCAAGCCGTAGCTTAACTATCAAAATTGGTAAATAATGGAATCGAATTAAGATTTTGTATAATTGGAGCCGTTCTTTCTGTTATAATAAAAGAGAGTAGCGGCGCCTTGAAGTGTGAGATCCGGAACAATCATAAATTTATTACGGCAATGAGGCAGAATAGCATTTCCAAGACCTCCGGTGCCGATAAGGGAGAGCTTTTCGCCGTTTGAGCAAAGCTTTTCTCGCAAATTTCTGACAAAGCCGTCTATCATAAAAACGTGGCCGTAAAAAGCACCGCTTTGAATACTGTCCTTAGTATTTTTACCAATTATTTCCTGAGGACACTCAAATCCAACGTCAGAAAGTAAAGCACAGGAGGTATTGAGCGCATCCAATGAAATAGCAGCACCGGGCGAGATAGCAGTTCCAATAAGCCTTCCTCCGGCATCAACTGCACATAGGGTCGTAGCAGTTCCTACATCGACAATAACAAAAGGAGGCTCGCAAACAGAAAATGCAGCTGCTGCGTTAGAAACGATATCAGCTCCAAGCTGGGCTTGAATATCTATTTTTATTGGAAATCCTGTGTGAGTGCCGCTACCGATTATAAATGGCTCATAGCCGCAAATACGAACAGCAGCATCGCTGAGAGCCTTGCAGAGGCTTGGAACTACAGAGGATATAACAACCGCATCAATTCTATCAAGAGAATTATCACGGAGAATGCTTTTTATAAGCCACGCATATTCATCGGGAGTACGCCTGGGAGATGAAGAAACAGCAAAAGTAAATAAAGCTATGCTTTGAGAGCTATCAAAAACACCCAGCTTAATATTGGTATTGCCGATATCTATAACGAGCAGCATAAAAGCCTCCATTTATATAACAATATAATAAACAGGAATAGCAGCGATTTTGCCTTATTCGCTTCCCTCGATTATACAAAATTTGCATTTTGTATAATTGGGTGTTTGGGAAGGTAAAGGTTTCAAACTTGTTCCCCTGCAGCATATAATAATGTATTTTATCACACAGGTTTCATTTTGTCAATAATTCAAGTAAGCTGCGTTATAACAAGAGAAAATGGCAGGTATAACCCTGCCATTATTTATTTCTTTTCGCAGCAAGCTCACGCTCTCTGCATATGTCTGCCCATTTAGGTAGACCTTCAAGCCTTACTCCAAAATCCTTAAGTGCTTTAGGTATATCTATTCTCTGCGGGCACATCCGGACGCACTGACCGCATTCTATGCAATCGACGGCTCTTTTCCCAACAGGCACTGCATCCATCCTCATACCAATATTAAAGGACGGCGAAAAGCATATCTCATTATAGGATGATAGCATTTCAGGAATATCAATACCCATGGGACAGTTATCTGTACAGTATCTGCAGGATGTACATGGAACGGTTGTTTTCATCTTATCAGCTATTCTGTAAAGGGCTTCATTCTCCGCCACGCTAAGAGTAGCTCTTTCGGAAAACGTATTGATATTCTCTAACAGCTGATCCATTGAGGACATTCCACTTAGTATCACTTTGATATTATCAATCCCTTGAAGCCAACGGAATGCCCATTCGCTCGAGCTCCATTCAGGTCTATATGATGATAAGACTGCCATATCCTCTGCAGGAAGCTGAGAAAGCTTTCCTCCTCTGACCGGCTCCATTACAAATACGGGAATTTTGTGATTTTTCAGCAGCTCGCATTTTGTTTTTGCATCCTGCAGGCTCCAATCCACGTAATTGAGCTGTATCTGGCAAAAATCCATTATCTTACCGTATTCCAAAAGAAAATCCTCAAGGAATCGTACGCCGCCGTGAGTAGAAAAGCCAAGATACCTGATTTTTCCTTCACGTTTCATTTTGAGAAAATAGTCGATGATTCCCCAGCGCTCATCTGTGTATGTACTGTAAGAGTTCTCGTAAACGTTATGCAGCAGATAAAAATCAAAGTATTCAACTTTGCACTTTCTAAGCTGTTCCTCAAATATGGCACTAGGATCGTATTCGCTCAGTATCTGATGGCCGGGGAATTTTGTTGCAAGCAGATAAGAATCTCTCGGAAACTCTGAAAGGATCTCGCCAAGCAAAGTCTCAGACATTGAGCCGTGATAAGGATAGGCAGTATCAAAATAATTGACGCCGCCTGCCATAGCCGCCTTGATTATCTCTCGTGTCTTGTCTATATCCACGTCAGCAGGATCTGTACTTCCCTGCCGAAGAGGAAATCTCATTGTGCCAAGACCGAGAAGAGGAAGCTGAATCCCTGAAAAATCAGTTTTTATCATATAAAAACTCCTCTCCGTCAGCTGCTTTCACAAATTCAAACGAAATAAGATCCGCAGAGCCTTCTCCTCTGTAGTGGAAATACAAGGGATAAACGCCTGTAGGTATAATTCCCTTTGCAACAAATCTTTTCCTTGTGCCAAACGTATCAGAAAGCTGAATTGTTCCCACAGGATCTCCTTCAGGCTCAATCGTTATATCAACTGTCGCATCGCAATCGCTCACAAACGTGGCAAAAACCGTGCTCTTATCCTTAAAATCAAAGTATTTGTAACCGACAAAGGAGCCGTTCTTCATATTTTTAATATATTGATCGTCCCCGTCTTCCCTGTCGCTGCCGCTTTGCGTTATATAAGGCGCATCCGGCCGCGAAACGCATATATTGCAGGCAATTCCTGCACCGTAGATTCCGGAGGCCTGAAGAGGAGCGCCGTTAAGACCGCAGCTTGTTATCTCTGCCTGTGAAAAATCACCGTTATCATTAACCGTAATTTCCTCTGCACAAGCCTGACGTGAATAGTCTGTGTTATTTGTATGCCTGTGATAAAATATGTAAAACTTACCGTTTATCTCAACGAGACCGCCGTGGTTATTTCCTGTATGATTTATTGGCTCAGTTCGGCCGTTGATGCCGATGTCTCCGTTACTTACAAGCCTTCCCTTATATTTAAACGGTCCCTCCGGAGCATTTGAAACAGCGTAGCAAAGCTCTTGAAAATGCTCGGATGAGTATACAAAATAATACTTTTCGAAGAACTTACGTATGCTTGGAGCTTCAAAGAAGCCATGTCCGGCAAAGGAGGTCCCTTCAGCTATATTACAACCGGGAGCAACAAGAACAGGATCTGTTTTCATCGTGACCATATCGTCACAAAGCTCAATATGATGGCATCCCTCAGTTCTCCATCGCCTCAGATGCTCCCTAAGCTCACCCATGCCGTCAGTGGGAGAAAATCCCATATAGAGATGGATCCTGCCATCATTGTCAACGATAACCGCCGGGTCAAAAACGTAAGCATCACCTGCTTTTGTGCCGTAGATCCTGCCTTCAGCAGTTTTCATATGACCTAAGAACTCATATTTGCCGGCAGGAGTATCGCAAACCGCAACAGACATTGCCAAATGGTTATTAAGAGCATAATACAGATAGTATCTTCCATCAGGGCCGCGGCAGCAATCAGGTGCATAGCCACAATACTCCCCATCAGCATTAAGAGGATCTTTTTTTATATCGAATATTTCTCCGTGAAACTGCCAATCAGAAAGGTCATTAAGCGGAGCTGACCAGCAAACGTAATTGTTTAAGCAGTAATTATCACCGTTGAAGCGATCGTGGCTACCGTACAAATATAACCTGTCTTCGAAAATGTGAGGC
>JAFQNM010000138.1 GCA_017395885.1 Clostridia bacterium
CCGGCTTTAACTTTGCCGGCGCTGAGCTCGGCCACGTTGTTATCGTTAAGAACGGTCGCCAGTGCACCTGCGGTCGCCGCGGCTGCTGGGAGACCTACTCCTCTGCTACCGGTCTTATCCGCACCACTCGCGAAAAGCTTGAGGATGCTCGCAAGATTGGCAAGCACACCGTTATGGAAGAGATGATCGGCGGCGATCTTGACAACATTTCCGGCAGAACTGCTTTTAACGCTATGCGCCAGGGCGACGAGCTTGGAAAGGAAGTTGTTGACGAATACATCTCCTACCTCGTTACAGGACTTGTTAACATCATCAACATTTTCCAGCCTAACGTGCTCTCTATCGGCGGCGGCATTTCCAATGAGGGCGATTCTCTCATTGAGCTCCTCCACGACAAGGTATTTGCCGAGACCTACTCACGTGACGGCACTCCTCAGTGCGAGCTGAAGATCGCTACTCTTAAAAACGATGCCGGCATTATCGGTGCCGCAGCTCTGGGTATGTAAATAACGAGCATTTAAAAAACCTGCAAAGCAAGCTTTGCAGGTTTTGTTTTTTTATTATAGCGATTCATATGCCTTTCTTACTGCATTGGCATACTCTTCTCTTACATAATCGGGAGACACTATTTTTATCTTACCCTCGGCTCCGAATATCCAACGGTAAAACACAGGGCTCGGCATTACTGAAACGGTCGCTTCAAACCAGCCGTTCTCTGCATCCCTCACGCTGATGCTCCTGCCAAAATGATCTACCACAGTATTCATCATGCTGCTTTCGCACAGAAGCGTTACCTCCGCAGTCTCTCCGAAAAACATCCTGAAGGAGGTTCGGATATAATCTGATACGTTGAAGCCGACCGGCTTCTTTTCGGCCCTTGTATTTTTTACCGTGGGAACCTCTGCTATTCTGTCTACTCTGAACACGGTTATATCCTTATGCTTCTCACAATATCCCACAGTATAGTACCTGTCTCCGTCCTGTACCAGGGCATACGGGCTGATCAAATAGGGATGGCCGCCGTTTTTCAGCTCTGGAGACATATTCTCGTCATAGCTGAAGTATCTGAATGATATTTTCTTTTGCTCTGCGATGGCAGTATTTATGGCATCTATAATATAAAGAATCATCTCGTTTGCAGGCTTTATCTCATCTGCATCGGGCAGCCCGGACAAAAGTGCTCTTGCCGAATAGCAATCACAAAGGCGTGAAAGCTTCTCTATCAGCGCCTCGCTTTTGGACAGAGTTATGGCACCCGTTGCACGGACAGAATCCATTAGAAGCTTCACCTCGGGAAGCTGAAACTCTCTGTTTGCAATAAAATATTTATTCTGGGTAGATTCGATCTTGCAAATATCAAGGCCAAAGGCCTGCAATGCTTCAATATCCGAGGTTACCGTTGTTCGGTGAGACGTTATCCCGTATTCATCCTTCAAGGCAGACATAAGCTGTGCTGTTGAAAGAGGATGATCCTCGTTAGTCCTCTCAAAAAGCAGCTTTGCTATATACAAAAGTCTGAGCTTTCCTTCGTTTTCCAAGTTGCACCTCCGAGTTTTTATCTTCTTTGATTATATCACGTTTTTCTCTTTTAGTCTACACTAATTAAAAAAGCTCCGCAAGGCGGAGCTTTCAGACTGTCGAAAAAGGCGCAGACCGCAAATATATCAAAACAAAGACAGCCAAATCGAAGCTTTAACTGAAAAAGCAAGATTAGCAAATAATTAAAGCTATATTAATGAGCTCCCCTGAATAATCAGGGGAGCTCACGCTTTTCGCCCTTTCAAGTCCTGTCGTACCTTTGTACGACAACGGCCTTGAAATGGCGAAATCTGCATCCTTCTCGACAGCCTGAGTCAGCTTGCCGATAATTTTATCGACAAGCTGAAAGCTCCGCAAGGCGGAGCTTTCTCATTTTTAATATTCAATTAAAGTCCCTCAAGGGCATCTGCTGCTGCTGAGAGATAATCGTTCTCCATAAGCTCGACAATACCCTTATCTACAAGTGCTGTGAGCTTGGGATCCATGGGGATCTGTGCAAGAACGGGAATGCCGTATTCCTTGGCGATATCCTGAATCTTGCTCTCACCGAACACATTGATCCTCTTGCCGCAATCGGGGCAGACAACGTAGGACATATTCTCAACCAGGCCGAGAATGGGAATGTTCATCATCTTCGCCATCTTTACCGCCTTCTCCACGATCATGGAAACAAGATCCTGAGGAGTTGTTACGATAATTATTCCGTCAAGGGGCAGAGACTGGAAAACGGTGAGAGGCACGTCTCCTGTTCCGGGAGGCATATCAACAAACATATAGTCTACGTCGTTCCAGATAACGTCTGTCCAGAACTGCTTTACCGCTCCTGCAATTACGGGGCCTCGCCATATAACGGGGCTGGTATCGTCTGCAAGAAGAAGGTTTACGGACATGATCTGGATGCCTGTTTTTGTGAAATGAGGAAGCATTACGTTGCCCTCTGCCTCAACTCCTCTGGGAGCACCAAAGGCCTTGGGTATAGAGGGACCTGTGATATCTGCATCCAGAATGGCGCTTCCGTAGTCACGGCGGCGCATCTCTGTTGCAAGCATGCTTGTTACGATGGACTTTCCTACGCCGCCCTTACCGGACACTACTCCGATAACGTGCTTTACGCTGGACGCAGGATTCAGGGGTTCTTTTTCGATCTCTGACTTACGGGAGGCACAATCCGCACCGCAAGTTGAGCAATCATGTGTGCATTCTGACATTTTTATATCTCCTTTATTATTATAAGCTTATAATGTATCTCATTTTTTATTCATTGCTCTTACAATTGACATTACCGTTACTATAAGAGCTGCAGGCGCAAGAGTAAATGCGCTCATTATCCATCCGGGGAACGTTGCTCCGAAGGCGGACCCGGTTCCCGGCATCAGCATTACTAGAACTGATACTGCTACGACCGCAAACGGAATCGCAAACCACACGGAAAGCCTTGACTTCTTTGAGAACAGGCCATAGCCTCCCGCATACTCTGCTCCCACAAAGGGCATTGCTATTATGCAGGATACCACCGAGCAGGTCATAAGTGCCGCAGCATTTATATCTGCAGCGAATCCACCATACTGTGCAAGAGCTCTTGCAAGAAAGGGGACAGCTACGGAAAACGCCGCCGTTACGGCTCCGTACATCGTTGGCAGAAGCACCTCTCTCGGGCTATCGGGAGTTGCGCTGACCCGACCTGACCTGAGCATTGTATCAGATGCCTCGCCGGGTACCGTTGCCATTGCAAATGCAACGGAAAAATCTAGCAGCACGCCCCAAAGCACAAGTGATGCCGCCCCCGGCAGCACAAGACCTGCCGCTGCCGATACCAGCATGAGCACAAGCCTTGCAACCTGTGATGCTATGAGATAATTAAGTATGTTTCTTATATTGATAAGTGCACATCTGCACTTATTTACAAGCTTGCAGACGGCATCAAACCCGCCGCCCTCACTGCAGGCTATTCCGTGTGCCGCAGTTCTCGTTCCTTGAGGTATGCTTCCTCCCTCTCCGCCTACGGCAAAGGCCGCATCGGAGCACTTCATATTCCACATATCCTCGATTCCGTAGCCTACGTAGGAAACGGAGCGTTCGCTTTTCTTCAAAAGCTTCATAAACCGGAGCCTCTCCTTAACTCCGTCTGACCCTGAGGGCGTTTCAACAAGCACAAGGCTACCTCTCTCAACATTGAGGCTCCTCACACCTATGCTTTCGCTGACAGGCAGGAAGGTATCTCCTGTTTTGAATATTCCCTCCGCCTTTGCATAGCATTTATCCTCCTCGCCGTTTTCGGAAAAGATAACAATGCCTGCACCAACGCTTCTGAGGTCGTTTATGGCATCTACAACTCCAGGCTCGGGTCTGTCTGCAACGGCAATGAAGCCCTCAAAGCAGAGATTGGAGTGGAGTACGGAGAGCCTTCTCAGGTTTGTATAATGTGAGCCTCGAAAGCCTATGGCACAAAGGGATACTCCATGCCTTTGAAGCTCACCTGCAAAGGCCACTATTTTAGACCTTTCTGCCTCGGTCATAGGAACGGCCTCGTTATTTTTACGATAATGAGAGGACAACGACAGTATTCGGGAAACGCTGCCCATTGCACAGAAATAATAATCGTTTCCCTGCACCAGAAGCACGTTATCCAGCCCCTGAGCATCTATGTCTCCTGCAGGCATATGCTGTACGATATTATAAACGTCTCCCTGCTCTGCCTTTGTTGCATTATCATCCCAAAGGCTTCTGACAAGTCTGTATGGCAATGCTCCCGCATTTCTGTGGCGGGTTCCGAAATTGCCCCTGACGATGCCGCCCTCGGGAGATGCTCCCGTGCAGTAGCAGGCCAGGCGGAGGAGCCTTGCCGGTGCTTTTGCATCCTTTGTTCCCATCATCGTCAGCTTGCTGTCTGAATAATGTGAATGGAGAGTTATTTTTCCGCTTCTCATTACATTGACTGAGCGAAGCGCCATTATCTCCGTATTTGCCGCCTTCTCCGCTATGGATGATCTGGAAAGGACGCATCCCTCCTCGCTCCTCAGCTTCAGGGCCCATGCAAAGGCGCCGATTGCTGCGATAAACTCGGAAAGTCCTGCTGCGGCCATTGCTATTGAGGGAAGGAACGTATCTGCAAGCGTTCCTTTACCAACGGTTATTCCTATAACTGTTATTACAAGCGCTGCCGCTATGAGGCAAAGGCTGCATATGCGGCCCCAATCAGAAAGCTTTTCAACGGTGGAAACGTCCTTCTCTCCCGAAAGACGTATTCTTCCCTCTCTTGTGCAGATGAGAGTATCGTCTCCCGTTGCAACTGCGATTCCGATGGCAAGGCCCGATATCACAACGCTGGATGCATACATCGTATTTGTACGCACGGTTATGGGGACCTCTTCGCCCTCTCTTACATTTATTATTTCTGAATTTTTAGATACAATACCCTCTGAGCCGGTAACGTTACCCTCTGCTACAAGGACATTATCTGCTGCTGTCAATCTGATATCACACGGCACCGTATCTCCGGAGTCCAGAATTATAACGTCTCCCGGAGCTATCATATCCGATGCCACTACCTTTACGTTTGAATCTCTGACCACCTTTGCTCTCGGCAGAGACTCTCTCGCATTGGTTTCAAACACTCTTTCTGCCCAAATGTGAGCTGCGATCCTTGCCACTCTTCCCACAATCAGCATGAGGCATATGGCTGCCGCCATCTCTGCGCTGCCGAATGCTGCCGCCGCAAACACGGCCAACACCAGAAGCAGGGTGCACAGATCAAAAAACGAGCGAATGGTATATCCCTTGACAGAGGCTGTTTTTACCTCCCAGACCGTATTCTTTCCGTGGCGAAGCCGACGAAGCGCCTCTTTATCCGAAAGGCCTCTCGCACTGTCTGTGCGAAAGATCCGCTCCAGCTGGGCCGTTGTCCGGCTATGCCAGTTTCTATCACGGTTCATTATTTCTGACCTCTTTCGGTGCGGACTTATACTGCTGTGATCAGAAGCTCTTCTCCGTTGGAATCAAGAGCTACTGCCGCTATATTTCCTCTTGTTTCAACGATCTTCTCTGCCACTTTATCCTCTACTGCCGTTTGCACGTATCTTCTCATGTTTCGTGCTCCGAACTTTACCGAATAGGAGTTTCTTGCTATATACTCACAGGCCTTTTCCGTATAGGTAAGGGTGATGAACTTCTCTGAAAGAGCCTTCTTCAGGTCGGAAAGCATGATTCTTGCGATTCCTGCAAAATCCTCTGCGGTCAGTGAGCGGAAGGTTATTATCTCATCCACTCTGTTGAGAAACTCGGGACGGAGGAAATCTGCAAGCGCCTTTTCGGTCTTATCCTTGGCCCTGTCATCTCCGCTTCCAAAGAAGCCGGCAGGCGCGCTTCCCGTGCTGCTTCCGGCGTTTGTGGTCATTACGATGACCGTATTCTCGAAGCTGACTGTCTTTCCGTGAGCATCCGTGATCCGTCCGTCATCAAGTATCTGAAGAAGAATATTCATAACGTCGGGATGGGCCTTTTCGATCTCATCGAAAAGCACTACGGAATAGGGCCTTCTTCTGATCTTCTCTGTAAGCTGTCCTCCATCGTCATAGCCCACGTATCCGGGAGGAGCTCCCACGATACGGGATACGGAGAACTTATCCATAAACTCGCTCATATCAAGGCGGATAAGCGTTTCGGGAGAAGCAAAAAGATCCTCCGCCAGCACCTTGACAAGCTCTGTTTTACCTACACCTGTGGGACCTGCAAAAATGAAGGACACGGGCTTTCTCTTTGCAGACACGCCTGTTCTTGAGCGGCGCACGGCACGGACAACTGCATCTACTGCATCATCCTGTCCCACTATCCTCTCTCTGAGGCGATCACCAAGTCCCTCAAGACGGGAATACTCGTCCTCAGTAATGGTGGAGGCGGGGATACCCGTCCATATTTCGATAACGTCGGCAATATCCGCCTCTGTCATCTCAACCTCCTCGCAAAGAGGCTTCAGCTCATTGATCCTCTCTCTGAGCCTCAGCTGCTCTACTCTCAGGTCTGCAAGCTTTTTATAGGTCTCCTCTCCCTGAGCCTCTCCCGAATCCATTTGAGATTTAAGGAGATTCTCCTCCTTCTCAAGATCGAGTATGCGATCGCCTATTTCGGCACGCTCATTGATCTCGGGACTTGAGAGAGATATATGTGATGCCGCCTCATCTATAAGGTCTATGGCCTTATCGGGCAGATACCTATCTGTTATATATCTTTCGCTGAGGACTACTGCCGCTCTGAGAACCTTTTCGGGGATCCTGATGGCATGGAACTCCTCATAATAATGCTTGATGCCTCTCAGCACCTTTTCCGTCTCCTCAATGCCGGGTTCTGCCACGGTGATGGGCTGGAATCGCCTCTCAAGTGCAGAATCCTTTTCGATATACTTACGGTACTCTGCAAGGGTGGTAGCTCCGATGACCTGTATCTCTCCTCTGGAGAGGGCTGGCTTCATTATATTGGCCGCATTCATTGAGCCCTCTGCATCTCCGGCTCCGACTATATTATGGACCTCATCTATGATGAGGATGATATTTCCCGCGGCCTTCACCTCGTTGAGAAGGCCCAGTATTCTGGATTCAAACTGGCCTCTGAACTGAGTGCCCGCAACAAGGGCCGTCAGGTCCACGAGATAAAGCTCCTTATTCTTCAGCTTATAGGGCACGTCTCCTGCCACGATCCTCTGAGCAAGAGCTTCTGCTATTGCAGTTTTACCTACTCCGGGCTCACCTATAAGGCAGGGATTATTCTTCTGGCGACGGCAAAGGATCTGGATCATTCTGTCCAGCTCTCTCTCTCTGCCCACAACTCTGTCCAGGCGGCCCATTGCTGCCTTCTCTGTTATATTCTGGCAATAGGCCGTTAAAAACTTCTTTTCCTGCTTCTTATGCTTTGGGTCTTCCTTTTTGTCCTTAGACTTACCCTTTTCCTGTGAGG
>JAFQNM010000013.1 GCA_017395885.1 Clostridia bacterium
CCGAAGGTGGGATCTACGAAATTTGATAGGCGTTATCGAAAGCTTTTTCGTAGATCCCGCCCCGCAGGGGCGCCACCCTAAGGGGTGGTTCGACTACGAAAACATCATACTATGATATTTTCTCCGCTCAGGATGACACACGAAGGGTACGTTTGCTGAAATCTTAACCTCCCCGCTAAACTAAAATTTATATATCAATATCCTACTGTGAGGATAATCCCTCTTGCCATAAAATCAGTTGACAAATAATGACTTGTTATATATAATTTATTTATAAAGTAAAATTAAGGAGAAGGCTATGAAAAAGATAATTTGCGTGATACTTACCCTTGCGATGCTCCTTTCTTTGGGATATGCTTTTAACGTAAGTGCAGAAAGCACGGACCCTGCAAAAAGCTATACCCACGTGGATGCACCCTATGAAGACTCTGCAATAGAGCTGTTTTTTGATTATGCCAGTGAAAAGAGAGCTCCCGATGATACCGATAATACGGGAATGGAGTCTTTTTCCGTATATATGGCAAAAAATGAGATAGAGGATGCTCAGTTCGTTCTTGTTTCCGAGGAGAGCAAAGAGGGAATGACAGCGGCTCTTTCCGGATTTGCCAATGACAACGGAGATACTCTTGCGGCTGATATTTACATAGAGCTTTACCACGATTGCGGCTCTGAGGGTATGGTCCCCGATGCGATACCTCCCCTTTCGGCTCACGGTCCCTTCAGCCTTGAAGAAAATAAAAGCCAGTCCTTTATTGTTAAGATAACAAGCGAGGAGGATACAGCCTCCGGCTGGTATTCCTCCGATCTTACCATTCTCGACGGAGAAGGTAAGGCTGTGAAATGCACAAAGATATTCGTATACGTTTGGGATTTTGCTCTTTCCGAGGAAACTGCCTGCGCTACAAGTATAGGTCTTGCTATGGGATATCTTAATAATTCCTGCGCAGGTGATGGACTTGATAATTCAACAAGATATAAGAATTATTATGATTATCTCTTGGAAAACCGTGTTTGTGCAATGTATTTGCCCTATGAGCTTCATGAGCAGGGCGTTGTTGAGTATCTTGATAACCCCCGTGTTACCTCGTATCAGATTCAGTCCGATAAGGGCGGCACGAAGATAGACTATAACCAGAGAGCAAGAATGCTTATGCAGCTTTTCGGCAAGGAAGAATATGCCCACCGTTTTGATAAGGCATATTACTTTGCCGGAGCATTGAACGATTATAAAAACGTTCTTGACCCTCTTCGTCCCGATCAGCTTGAAACATTGAAAACAGCTTATGATACCGAAATGACTCCCTTTATTTCGGTTCAGCCTTCATACAGCGATATTCCCGTTAATTTTATATCTACATACTTTGCAGATATTGATTATACTCTTGAGGACGGCACCGTTATTGACCAGATCGACTATTACGACGACTTTGTTAACCTTCTTTGCTCAAAGCCCTTTGCATATACTGAGGATTGGGAGCTTTCCACCCCCGGAGCAAAGACCATGCAGCCTGAAAAGTGGACGGCGGTATACGGTCCCTTCAAGGACAGAATGGAAGAATATAAGGCAAACGGAAATAAGCTTTGGTGGTTTATTTCCTGGGACGTTACCGAGCCTTATATCAACTACTATATGCAGACTGACGGAGTTGCCCAGAGACTTCTTTTCTGGCAGCAGTATGACTGCGGTGTTGAGGGCTTCCTCTATAACTTTGCCAACTTCTGGATCGGTGACTGTGCAGACCCCTATAACAATAACATAACCGATTCATCTTATCCCAATGCTCACGGTGCGTCCATACTCATATATCCCGGCGCAAAATACGGTCTCCAGACTCCCGTGGGAAGCCTTCGTCTTGAGGCTATGCGTGACGGTATCGAGGACTATCAGCTCTTCACGATGCTGGATTCTCAGAGAAGCGATGCATCTGCAACAATCATCCATAAGATGACCACCGGCGTTGCAACGTATTCCACAAGTGATGCAGATTACTATGCAACGAGAATTGCTCTCGGAAACGCAGTTGAGGCTGCCGAAAAGGGAGAGTGTGCTCACGATTACGTTCTTTCTCCCGATGGTACAGAGCCTACCTGCACAGAAAACGGTGAGAACGTATACGTTTGTACCTTCTGCTCCGACAGCTATACTGAGATCGTTGAAGCTAAGGGTCACTCCTATGCTGACGGTGTTTGCAGCGTATGCGGCGAAAAGGATCCCGACGCTGTTCCCGATTATACCCCCGGAGACCTTACAGGGGACGGAACCATCAATGCAATGGACGTAAATATTGCAAAGAGAATACTTTCCGGTGCCGTAACACCTTCAGCTGCTCAGAATCTCGCAGGAGATATCAACGGTGACGGTCAGTTCAACGGTAAGGATGCAAACTACCTTGCAAGAATTGCATCCGGTGCTATCGGCTGATAAATGGCAAAATAAGATCATATCCCCGTCCGAAAATCGGACGGGGATATTTTAGTTTTTTTGAAAAACGGAGTATCATTGTGGAAATCAGCTCTTTTAGTAATAAAAAAGCTGTATTATTATAAATATATATTAAATTATTATGTATTAACTATTGAAAAAGTTTGAGCGTTGCGGTATAATTATCAAGGATATTTATAATTTGCAACGGAGGTATTTGTATGAGAGGCGACAGAAATATAGCATCATTTATTGAAGGCTCAGAATATCGTGCTTTTACTATCCTCGGTTGTCATGAGGCGCAGGGCGGATACTTTTTCCGTGTTTGGGCTCCCAATGCCGAAAAGGCGTACGTGACAGGCTCCTTTAATGATTGGAGCGATGATTGCGTTATGTCTAAGATCGACCCCAGAGGATTGTGGGAGGGATTTGTTTCCGATGACCTCATTTCTCAGGGAGACCTTTATAAATTCAAATTCACAGGCTCCGGCAAGCAGGCCTATAAGGCCGACCCCTTTGCTACCTATGCAGGCAGTTATCCCGAAACGGCATCCAGAGTGTATAATACCTCAGGATACGTGTGGGGAGATCGGGTTTATATGGAGGACAGAAAAAAGAATTTTTCAAAGGGTGGAGCGAGAAGCCGTCCCGTAAGCATTTACGAGCTTCATATTCCTTCCTGGAAAAAGAGACCAAACGGTAGCTGTCATTCTTATCTGACCCTTGCCGAGGACCTGGCGCCCTATATGATGCAGATGGGATTTACTCACGTCGAGATAATGGATCCCTTTGGTTGCGCAGAGGACGGAAAGACTGCTTTTTATGCTCTTTCTCCGGCGCACGGCACGCCCAAGGAGTTTATGGAATTTGTGGACATGATGCACAGGGCAGGTATCGGCGTCATACTTGACTGGGATGTATCCCGTTTTTCAATGGCAGAGCACGGTCTGGCAAGCTTTGATACGGGCCCTGTTATGGAAAAACAGGGGGGAGAAAACGGAAAGTTTGATTATTCCTCGAGAGAGACACAGTCTTTTATAATATCAAATGCGGTGTATCTTGCGCAGACGTATCACATTGACGGGCTCCGTATGGAGTTTCTCCCTGCTGTGATCTACGGAACCGGAGGGCTCCCCGACAGAAGCGCGGTCAGCCTCGTGCGCCGTATAAACGGAGTTATGAGAGATTATTTTCCTGATGTTATGATGATAACCGATGACCTCAGCGGCAGAGGCGCTGTTACATCCGATGCGGCAGAGGGACTGGGCTTTACCTTTAAGTGGGATTCTATATGTACCAGAGATACGTTGGCATACGCAGCGATCGAGCTTTCGCAAAGAGCATTGCATACGTCGGAGTTGTCCGCTCCTCTGAAGCATGCCTTTGGAGAAGCCTCGGTGCTGACCCTTTCTCATTTTGACGTCATGGAGGGCAGACAGTCCTTTACTTCAAAGATGCCCGG
>JAFQNM010000139.1 GCA_017395885.1 Clostridia bacterium
AGGGTAGCCTTCATATATCTCAGGTCAACGGGCTGTGCCTCAATAAGAGCGAGAAGCTCCTCTGAAAGCCCCGTCTCCTTTTTATCAAAGGTATTGAGATTTTTACAGTATTTTTCAAGAACAGAATAATATTCGGCACTGTTTTCACAAAAATGGGCGATACATTCCGTAATATCCGCCTGCTCCGCATCCTTGCAGGCCTTGAGATAAAGGGTAGCCTCTGCTCCGAAGGGACCCGAAAGGCGCCCCTCCAGGGATGCGCATATATTCATCGTCTCTTCCTTCTTCGCCTTTGACGTGAGAAGCCATCCAAGGGGATTGCAGGCCGACTTTGCCGCACTGTACTCCACCTGCAGATGCTTATGATTACCGTCATAAAGCTTTTTCAGCAAGGGGCGGTATCCGCCTCGTACAATAAGCATATAAAGAGCACGTATAAGATCCTCGTCCTCTTTTTCGGGACTTTGGGCATCTATTCTCACAGAAAGCTTTTTCTTTGTATTTTCAACTATCTCCTTTACAAGAGAGCTTATCCTCACAGCTCCCTGCTTGCCTATTCCGTTGATGGCTTCAATGGATGATACTGATCTTTGAGAAAGCTGATATATATTTTTGATACCGCTGTCTCTGAGATAGGAAACACGGATCCCCTGCTTTCCCTGCGAAAGCATATCCACGTCCATAGCCCAAAGAGCCGCTCTCAGCCTCTGGTTATAAAAGGCATCAGCCGCCCGTCTTACAGCGCTTATCTCCTCTTTTTCACTGCCAAGGACAGCGTTTATATTCCGCTCCGTATCCTGCCCCTCTTTTATAAGGGCTTTAAGTTTTTTTCTGTCAGGCTTTGTACTCATGGCCTCCTCCGACTTCAAAGGTATTTAAAAACATACGTGTCACGATAATTATAACGCATAAATGAAAATAAGGCAACGAAAAAAACATATAATCGCCAATGTTTCTTCAATAAAATAATAAAAAACGATTTACATAATTGAAAATATATATTATAATGTATAGATGGTAAGGTGGAGCTTTAGGGCTTTCGTGCCGAAACGGTAAAAAAGCTTAGCCTATTGCTAACCTTATGAATATCTATGTTTTTTAAAATTATTCAAATAAAAACGGAGTGATGATCATGAATTACAGAATCGAACACGACTCAATGGGCGAGGTTAAGGTTCCCGCCGATAAATACTGGGGCGCACAGACTGAGCGCAGCCACGAAAACTTCAGAATAGGCGTGGATATTGAGACCATGCCCCGTGAGATCACCAAAGCATTCGGCATACTCAAGAAGGCTGCTGCAATGGCAAACAATGCCCTCAAGCCCGAAAAGATGACAGATAAAAAGCTGGCCGTTATATCAAAGGCTTGCGATGAGGTCATTGCAGGAGAGCTTAACGAGCACTTCCCTCTCGTAGTATGGCAGACGGGAAGCGGTACTCAGTCTAATATGAATGCAAACGAGGTCATCGCCAACCGTGCAAACGAGATCGCAGGCGAAAAGCTCTGCCATCCCAACGATGACATCAATATGAGCCAGTCCTCCAACGATACCTTCCCCACGGCAATGCACATCGCTGCAGTGTGTGCTCTTGAGGATAAGCTCATCCCCGCGGCTCAGAAGCTTATCGACACATTCAAGCGTCTTGAAGAGGAAAACGAAGGCATCGTAAAGAGCGGACGTACCCACCTTCAGGATGCAACTCCCGTAACCTTCAGTCAGGAGATCAGCGGCTGGAGATCCTCTCTTGAAAAGGATATCGAGCTTATTGAGCGTTCTCTCGGCGCACTCAGATGCCTTGCTCTCGGCGGTACAGCCGTTGGTACAGGTCTTAACACACCCAAGGGCTTTGACGTTAAAGTTGCTGAGGCAGTTACTGCTCTCACAGGCAAGGATTTCGTAACAGCTGAGAACAAGTTCCACGCTCTCACCTCTAAGGACGAGCTGGTGTTCGCTCACGGCGCACTGAAAGCCCTGGCCATGGATCTGATGAAGATCGCCAATGATATCCGCTGGCTGGCCTCCGGTCCCCGGCTGGGACTGGGAGAGATCACCATTCCCGAAAATGAGCCCGGTTCCTCCATCATGCCCGGCAAGGTCAACCCCACCCAGTGCGAGGCCGTCACCATGGTGGCCGTGCA
>JAFQNM010000014.1 GCA_017395885.1 Clostridia bacterium
ATCTTTGCCATAAGCTCATCGGGAGCCTTGTACTTGCCGTTATCGCTAAGCTTTCTCATACAGTCTGCGGTAGTTTCTGCGCCGCCGAGAAGATAGAGAAGACGTTCAAGGTTTGATGAGATAAGAATATCCATAGAGGGGGACATAGTTTTGTAAAATGTTCTTGTGCGGTCGTAAATACCTGTGTTGATAAAATCGGTAAGAACACAGTTTGCGTTGGAGGCACAGATCATCTTATCAATGGGGAGGCCCATAGTCTTTGCAATGTAGGCTGCAAAGATATTGCCGAAGTTTCCTGTGGGAACGCATACGTTGATCTTATCGCCGCAGGAGATACTTCCGGCTTTCATAAGATCGCAGTATGCAGAGATATAGTAAACTATCTGAGGTGCGAGACGGCCCCAGTTGATAGAGTTTGCGCTTGAGAAGAAGAAGCCGTTTTTATCAGCTCTTTCAGCAAGATCAGCATCGGCAAAAATAGCCTTAACGCCGTTCTGAGCATCATCAAAGTTGCCTCGAACTGCCATAACGTTAACGTTGTCACCTGCCTGAGTTGTCATCTGCATTTTCTGCATAGTGCTGACACCGTCAACAGGGAAATAAACGGTAATATCAATACCGTCAACGTCCTTATAACCTTCAAGAGCTGCTTTGCCGGTATCTCCGCTGGTGGCAACGAGGATGTGAGCACGCTTTTCCTCTCCTGTCATTTTAAGAGCAGAGGAGAGAAGGCGGGGCATTATCTGAAGTGCCATATCCTTGAATGCGCAGGTGGGACCGTGCCAAAGCTCAAGGGAATAAATACTGTCACCTATATGAACGAGTGGGGCTGCACCGCCGGGGAATCTTTTCTCAGAGTAGGCCTCTGTGCAGTCTGCAAGAAGAGCTTCCTTGTTATAGTCTGTAAGGAACATGGAAAGGATCTCGCAGGCACGCTTTTCGTAGGGGAGTTCAGCAAGAGCTATAAGATCCTCAGCGCAGATAGAGGGGATATCGGTGGGCATATAAAGTCCGCGGTCGGGAGCAAGGCCCTTCTTTATTGCTTCAGCGGCATTAACACCTATGGGAGAGGCGGATACGTCTCTAGTACTAACATACTTCATTTTTTGGACTTCCTTAAGGTAAATTATTTAGAAAAAAATTATAAGCATTTTCAAAGAAAACACGGTCGGCGGTCGTAGACCCGAAGCGTGCCGAAACAGCAGCGTAGAGGCCCGTCAGGCTGTCTATCCCTTCGATACCGTCGGGAGTGGAGCTGATACCGTCAAAATCGCATCCAAGGCAAAGAGATTCTGTGCCGATGATGTTTATAAAGTGGCTGATATGGTTTAAAATATGAGAAAGATCTGCCTTTTCGCCGTTAAGATGAGGGGGGGAAAGTGAGATACCGATAATCCCTCCCGATTGAGCCGTCAGCCTTGCGGCAAGATCGGAAAGGTTTCTTTTGTGATTGCAAACTGTGTAAGAATCAGAGTGAGTAGCAATAACCGGCCGGCCTCTTTCAACTGATCTTTTGAGAATATAATCGGCAGAGGCAGTGCTTGCGTGAGATATATCAGGTATGATGCCCGTATCAAAGCAGGCCTCAAGGATCTGCCGTCCTTTGGGAGAAAGGCCTTCAGAAGTGTTCCATGCCCCTCCCACAGAGGAAACGCCTCCCCACAATAGAGTCATAACACGTACTCCTGACCGAAACAGTAGCTTTATCTTATCAGGATCATGGGAAACGAGACGGGAATCCTCAACAGTGAGAATAAATGATGCCGGGAAGGTGGTTGCCGAAAGCTGCTCCCTTGAAATAATAAAGGAGCCTACCTGATCCTTGAAATACGAGGATACATTGAGAAAATACTGTAAAAGGCTTGCATCATCTATGCTTTCAGGACACCAGACGGCTGCGCATTGAATATACTTTTCGAATGCAGATGCACGCTTCAGAGAAACGTGCAGGCTGTTATCGGAAATATGTGAGCCTGTATCAAAAAGCTTTGTGGGTGTATCACAGTGAAGGTCAAATAATCTCATAGTCAGTAGCGGCGGACCGCATTTTCTATATGTACGATCTTCAGAACCTTATACTTTTCACTTCCTGGCTTCAGGTATACTTCGATAACATCGATACGTGGCTGAAGGCCTGATACCTCATCACGGTTTCGGCGCATATATTCCTGCGCGGCAGCAATAAGCCTTTTCTGTTTGTTTCTGTCAACAGCTGCACAGGGTCTGCCGTAGGGATGAGGAGCAGAGGGATACTCGCTTCTCGTTTTAACCTCGGCAAAAACGATATAAGAGCTGTTTTTTGCGATTATATCTGTTTCAAGGTGGTTCATTCTGATGTTCCTGCCGATAACGGTAAAGCCTTTACCGCAAAGGAAGGAGGCGGCACTATCCTCGCCGCGCTTACCGAAGCCCTTAGAGTCCACAGCTTTCCTCCTCCTCGCGAAGCCAGCCACTTAGCTTTTCGCGGTCTCTTTCGAGGAAGGAGAGGAATGAGCGACGGTGCTCAGGGCAAGGGCCGTGCTTGAAAACGGCCAGCTTGTGGGCCTTGGTTGGGTAGCCCTTGTGCTTTTTAAAGCCGTACTGAGGGTAAGCAGCATCCATTTCAAGGCAGAGACGGTCACGTGTGACCTTTGCGAGAATTGAGGCTGCGGCAATAGACTGAGAGAGCGCATCGCCGCCAATAACAGCCTTGGCAGGCTGCAAAAAGCCTCGGTCTATATTTCCGTCAACAAGAACGAAGTCAGGCAGAATCGCCAGCCCTGCAATTGATCGGCGCATGGCCATAAGGCTTGCCTCAAGAATATTGATCTCGTCAATTTCTTCGGGTGTGGAAAGCGCAATGGAGTAGGCCAGAGCCTTTTCACATATCTGGTCGTAGAGCTTTTCTCTTTTCTTTTCAGTCAGCTTTTTTGAGTCGTCAAGACCCTCAATAACGATTCCGTCAGGCAGGATACAGGCAGCGGCAACAACAGGCCCCGCAAGTGGACCCCGGCCGGCTTCATCTGTTCCGCAAACGTATCGGATATCCTCTGATTTAAACTGATCGTCAAATGAATAGTCCAGCATAATTCAGATAATTCCTTTCTTTGCATACGTGCCGTCTATCGGGCGTTTAAGTCCATGAGTGAGGCACAGATGCGTTATGGAAAAGTGAAGCATATAGAGTTATATGCTGCTCTCAGAGCTCAGGCCTTTCGAGAGAAAGTCTGCCGATCTTTGCACTTCTGAATTCTTCAAGAAGCATAAGAGCGGTCCTCTCTGTATTTATATCTCCTCCGCTGATGAGAAAGCCTCTTTTTTTGCCTATGGCACAAAGGAGATCATATGAGTCAAGATCGCAGATATCGTCTGCGTTGAGCTTGTATCTTGAGCAGAGCTCAGCGGGATATAGCTCAAAGAGCCTTTTGGCAAGAATCATACCGAGCTCCTCGGTGTCAATGATCTGATCCTTGATGGCACCGGTGGCTGCAAGGTTTTCTCCTGTAAGAACGTCCTCAAACTTGGGCCAAAGAACTCCGGGCATATCAAGAAGGTCAAAGCCCTGTGTGGTGGTGACCCACTGCTTGTCGAGAGTAACACCGGGTCTGTTTTCTACTTTTGCCTTTTTCTGGCCGGAAAGCTTGTTAACGAGGGATGATTTTCCAACGTTGGGTATGCCAACGATCATTGCCTTAAGCTTTCTTCCAGTCATACCTTTTTCTTCAAATCTTTTCAGCTTTTCGCTGAGTATGGTGCGAACCGCATCACCTATGCGGTTAAGGTTTTCTCCGGTAATACAGTCGATGGCAAGAGCAGCCTTCCCGTTTTCTTTATATGCACGCTCCCAGAGCTTTGTTACAGCGGAATCTGCAAGAGAGGCCTTGTTGAGAAGGGTAAGGGTAGGTCTGGATTCACAAAGGGTAGTGATCTCCGGGTTTTTTGAGCTTTGGGGAATACGGGCATCGAGCAGCTCGATAACGATGTCCACGTTTTTTATATTTTCTGCGATCAAACGGCGTGTTTTGGCCATATGACCGGGAAACCATTGTATCTGATTGGATGGCATAAGTATACCTTTCTTAGTTGCCGTAAGGGTTCTCAAAAACGGTGTATGCGCTGAAGGGGAGAAGTCTGATAAGAGCCTTTCCGAATATGCAGCGCTCATCCACAACGCCTACGAGATTGCTTCTGCTGTCAGTAGAGTGGTTTCTGTTGTCACCCATAACGAAAACGTGACCCTCGGGAACCTCATAATGTCCGTCAAAGCCGGCAGTATAGAGCTCAGGCTTTACGTATTTTTGCTCAAGCACCTCGCTTGTGCCGTCTGCATAGTTAACGGTGACCATGCCGGAGGATGAGATATCAACAGACTGTCCGCCAACGGCGATTATTCTCTTAACGAGAGGCTCCTTGAGCTGGGGGTGCTCGATAGCGGTGTTCTGAATAACAACTATGTCTCCTATTTTGGGCTCGTAGAAAAAGTCGGAAACGAGGAGATATTCGTTTTCAAAAAGAGTATTCTCCATAGATTCTCCGCTGACCTTGGTAAGGCGGAAGAAAAGTGCAAAAACAACGATTATGCAGGTGATGCAGATGGCAAAAACCTCAAGAAAGTCAAAAAACCAGTTGAGAGAGCCTCTGAGCTTTGTATTTTCATCGGGGGCAGGCTCATCCTGCGCCTCGCTTTCGCTTTCCATCTCATCAAAAAGGTCGTTGAGAGGGTCAAATCCTGCAAAAAGCTCGTTTTCAGTAACGTCCTCAGCCTCGGGGATGTTCAGGGGAGCCTCGCTCTCTGCGAGAGCTTCAGCGGGATCCTCGTAAAGTGGCTGATCCTCGTCCTCGTAGTCCTCAGCTCTTGTGAGAACGGTCTGAGCTTCGGGAGCGGCAGGACTCTGAGGGGGCTTGTGGATGGGGATGCTACGGTCTGTATGCATAGAGGAAATTGCAGAGCGGGGAGTTCTCACGGGAGAGGCGGGAGCTTCCTTTTCGGTGCTCACCTTCATCATACCGAGAGCTATCTCTCGCTTCTTGTTTTCCAGCTCTATTTCTTTTTCAAGTTCATCGGGTGTAAGATCATACTCTGGCGGAAAGTATCCCTTCAGCTCTTCGTAGATATTATCATTTCCCTGGGAGTGGCTCATTTTATTTCTCCGATAAATAGTAAATTTCTCAGCCCTTGATCATAAGGTCAAGGAGCGTGCTTCCGTCGTTAATAACGGTGCCGCTTTCGCGAGCGGTATCCTCGTTGAAGGTAGAGGGGCCTTCTTGTGCCTTTTTGCTGTCAAAGAGGAAGAAGGGAACGTGCTCGGATGAGTGCGTTCTGATCTCGATAGGTGTAGGATGGTCGGGGAGAACGAGTATTCTGAAGTCCTCTCCGCAGGAGGTGAGGTAGTCGTAAACGGGGCCGAGAATCAGCTCATCTATCTTCTCAATGCTCATGACCTTGTTTTCAATCTCGCCGCGGTGACCGCACTCATCGGGACCCTCAACGTGAACGTAAACAAAATCGCAGCCGTCCTTAAAGCAGTTGATGGCAGCGTTTGCCTTACCGGTGTAGTTGGTGTGGCAGTTGCCCGTAGCACCCTCAACGTCAATAACCTCCATGCCTGCGCAAATTCCGATGCCCTTAATAAGGTCAACAGCAGAAATAATAGCGCCTCTCTTGCCCCACTTGTCAAAGAAGGAGGGGAGTGCAGGCTTTGTGCCGGGGCTCCAAAGCCAGGGAGAGTTTGCAGGGCGAAGACCGCGAGCCTTTCTTGCAAGGTTAACGGGATGATCCTTCAGGATCTCGTAGCCCTTTTTCTGAAACTCAAGAAAAGCCTCACCGCCGTTATCAGCCTTGGGGAGATAGTCTCCGATTCGTTGACCGATAATATCGTGAGGGCGGTCAAAGGGATACTTGGAGTCTGCATTTTTCCAGAGCAGGCAGTGGCGGTAGGAAACACCGGTGTAGAGGTGCTTTTCCTCATCGGCAAGACCATCGTTAAGAGCCTTGATAAGCTGGTCGGCCTCCTCTGTAGATATCTCATCGGCAGAATGGTCAAGCATGATCCTGTCCTCATAGCATTCCTCGTCCTCAGAGAGGGTAACAACGTTGCAGCGGATGGCGGTATCGTCGTCAGCCATGGTAAGTCCCATGCTCATAGCCTCAAGAGGTGAGCGACCCTTGGAATAAACGAGAGGATCGTAGGAGAGGATCGCAAGATTGGCTGTATCGCTTTCGGGTACCATAGAGGTGGGCACGTTAAGAGAAAGGCCGCAAATGGATCTCTTGCAAAGAGCATCCATATTGGGCTTTGATGCAGCCTTCATAGGTGTTTTGCCAAAAAGAGCAGGGATGGGGCGGTCAGCCATACCGTCGGGAATAAGAACAAAATACTTCATTTTAAAAGCCTTTCGCAATATACGTTATGCCGCAAGGGGCAATATCTCAAAACATATAAATTCATAATATTCTAACACAAAAACTTGAAATATACAACAGTTTTTGATATTATAAATTAAAGAAAGAAAGTTAATTTTTTTAGAAGAAAGAGAGTCGATAAAAAAACTTTCAAAAAACTTGAAATATTTTGAAAAAATACTTGCAATCGGTAAATGTTTGTGGTATCATTACTAACTGTATGAGATTGTTCACTGAGGCACCCTCTCAGGCTGATGTGACGCTTTGATTTTAATCAGGAGGACAAAATAATGCCTAACATTAAAAGTGCAAAGAAGCGTGTAAAAGTTACTGCTACTAAGACTC
>JAFQNM010000140.1 GCA_017395885.1 Clostridia bacterium
AAATTGTAAATAATTTTCATATTTAACAATTTGTTCATAAAAATAGGTTATAATCAGATAAATTCCAGGAAACGGAGGCAGATATGTCCGATATCAGAAATAAAAAAGATAATGAAGCGGAAAACACCGAAAGCTCGGATAACCGCGAGAAAATACTCTTTATATTGGCGCTGATAGGAAAGATATCTCTCAGGGTATTGTCCTATATGATGAATATCTTTCTAACATTGATGCTCGTTGGTACTACCTGTGCCATAATCATAGGTACTGTATTTTGCATTTATATCAAAAACTACGTTGATCCCGAGATAGATTCATCTTTGTTTGCAACGGCAAGCTCAGATACTACTACCAGGATCTATTATATGGATTTTGAAGACGAGGATGCCCGTATGAATGAGGACGGAACTCCCGTTGAGCTTGAGGACCAACGTCTTTACAGTACAGATAACAGTATATGGGTATCCTATGAGCAGATGCCTAAGCAACTGATCGATGCGTTCACCTCTGTTGAGGACCATAGATTCTTCTCTCATAACGGAGTAGACTGGCTGAGAACAGGAAATGCCGTGCTTACCTATTTCTTCGGTGCAGGAGATTTTGGCGGCTCCACCATAACGCAGCAGCTCGTTAAGAACTTGACCGGAGATAATGAGAACTCCGTTCAGCGAAAGGTTCAGGAGATATTCAGAGCGTTGAAGCTTGAGGAGGAGATGAGTAAGGAAGAGATACTGGAGATGTATCTGAATATCGTCTTCCTTGGAAATAACTGCTACGGCGTTCAGGCTGCTGCAAATACTTATTTTGATAAGGACGTAAGCGAGCTTACCCTTGTTGAGTGTGCTTCTTTGGCAGCTATCGTTAAGAATCCCTCACAGTATGAGCCTGTATATCACGATATAGTATACCGTGAAAATGAAGACGGTGAAACTGAAGAGGCAGGTAACCGTGCCCGTCGCCGTACGGTGCTCTTTACTATGAATCAGTACGGTAAGATTTCCGATAAGGAATTTGACGAGGCGTGGGACACAGAGCTTGTCATCTACGGTCTTGATAAGGGCGAGGAGAATGAGCCTGTAGAAAAGGCAGAGAATGTCAATTCCTGGTATACCGATGCCGTTATTGAGGATGTTCAGAAGGCGCTTATGGAGGAGTATGGATATACCGAATACGTTGCCAGCCTTATGATATATACCGGCGGTCTCCAGATCTATACCTGTATGGATCCAGAGGTCCAGGCCGTGATAGATGAGGTTTATACGAACGACGGAAACCTTTATAAAAATGAAGGATATTTCCCATACGCAACAGACGGTCTCCAACCTGAATCTTCAATGATAATCATAGATCCCTATACGGGAGACGTGCTCGGACTTGCAGGCGGCCGTGGAGAAAAGTCTCAGAACCGAATCCTCAACCGTGCAACTCAGGCAAAGCGCCCCTGCGGATCAAGCATCAAGCCCGTGTCCGTATACGGCCCTGCTATTGATACAGGTGTTGCTACTATGGGCAGCATTTATGATGACTGCCCCGTGATCACCGATAAGGAGGGCAAAATGTGGCCCCACAACCTGCCTGATGTGTATAACGGCTATACCTCTGTTCAGGATGCGCTCAGAAGGTCTGTAAATACTATCGCAGTCCGCCTTCTCAGAGACGTGGGAATTGATTATTCCTTCGAGTTTATGAAGGAAACTCTCAATATGAACAGCCTTGTTGAATCGTATACGACTGCAAGTGGATATACTATCAGCGATAAGGCTGAGGCTCCTCTTGCACTTGGCCAGTTCTCCTACGGTATTACTCTTTGGGAGCTTACAGCTGCATACGGTATGTTCCAGAATGACGGTATTTACTGCAAATCCAGGCTTTGGTATCAGGTTTGTGACAGCGAGGGTAATGTTATCCTCAGAAATGAGCCTGAGTATGAAATGGCCATCAGCGAGGAGTCTGCCGATATAATGACCATGATGATGGAGAACGTTGTGGCCCCCGGTGGTACTGCAAGCTATCTCACACTTCGTAACAGAGTAGACGTTGCAGGAAAGACCGGAACAACTACAGCAGACTTTGACAGAACGTTTATTGGATATACTCCGTATTACGTTTGCGGATGCTGGTTTGGATACGATATGAACCAGGCTCTTTCCGACTTTGGTCAGAGCCCCTCCGTTATCGTATGGGATAAGGTAATGAACCTTCTCCAGGATAAGATAGATGCAAAGGCAGCAGCGGCAGGTGAATCCATTAAAACCTTTGAGTTTTCACAGAATCTTCAGGAGGTTACCTTCTGTAAGGATTCGGGAATGCTTCTCGGTGAGGCCTGTGCACATGACCCCAGAGGAAGCCGCGCCGAAACTGCATACTTCACAGCAGATACTGCTCCCACCGCAACCTGTGATGTGCACGTGCTTGTGTATTATGACAGAGTTTCCGGCGGTATTGCAACTCCAAATTGCCCTGAGGCAAATCTGAAGCAGGTTGCCCTTATAAGAAATGAGACCCGTCTCTTTGACTGTCAGCCTACCATAACTGATGCTCAGTATACCTATCGTGATATGGGTGACATAATTCAGTATCCCACCTATAACGGATATGCTTACTATTATTACGCTATCCCCGAGGGCAAGGTAACAGGACGAAGCAGCGGAACAAAGCAGTTCAACTGCGCTTGTCCCGATCATCCTTAAACGAATAATTTTAAAAATCACCTCATAATCTGTTGTGAGGTGATTTTTTATGTTTGCTCGGTTCAAAAGAGGATTTCAAAGCATCATATCAAGAGCGAGATATTTGCCAAAATGCTATTTAATAATGACTGTAGTAGTTCTGACCTCTTCAATAATTATCAGATTGCTGACCGGCCCCACTCATATTATCTATAACGTGTTGGGTGGCAGAGGGATATTTCCCGGTCCCTTTGCCTATACACTGTTCTATTTTGTAAGAACGACTCTTGGCACCTGGGTGCTGACTTTCTGCATTTTCTCATCGTCAGTATATGAAAACAGGCTACGTGCTATCAGCCTTTCAGGTGCAAGCATAATAATGCTGCTTTTGGAATATAGGCTTATATTCGGTGGGATAAGTCTTATACTTGCAATTGCATTTGCAGCACTGGCAGGATCATTTTCCGTTGCTTCTGTTGTTTGTTCAAGAACCCGAAGCAGAAGTATATCTGTAATAATGCTTGCGTTTGCATTTCTACAGATGATTCATTTTCTACAGCTTATATCTCTTGCGGTGTGCATATGAGTGCTGTAATTGTAAAAATATTTTATAAACCTTGACAAGAGGGAAAAGGTGCTGTATACTAATTGTAGTATATTTTGGAGGTAAAAACCAATGAACAAAATCAAGATTGTTTCTCTCATTCTTGCAGTTCTTATGCTTCTCCCTCTCGTAGCTTCATGCGGTACCAAGACTTACACAGCTGAAAACGTAACTATCGTTTTCCGTAAGCCCGTTATCGATGAGATCAAGACAGAAGAAGAAGGCGAGACCGTTTATAAGACAGACGCTGAAGGCAATATCGTATATGAGGATTGCTGCAGATACGATATTCCCGTTGTAGAAGCCACAACAGAGCTTCGCGAGCAGGTAACAGATGAGAACGGCAGAGCAGTTCCCGGCGAATTTGAGCCTATTCTTGCGCCTACAGTTCTTGCTGCAGTAGAAACCACAATGAAGCACTTTGAGGAGCCCTATGACCTCTCTAAGGACGGTACATACGTTGCTTCCGCTTTCGGTCTCACAGAGGCTGAGCGTCTCGATGCTGAGAAGGGCTACTATGACTACTGGCACTGCACGATCAACGGTAAGGAGTCTGAGTCCGGTCGTCAGAGCGTAACTCAGATCTATTCTGAAGACGAGATCGTGTTCACATGGACATCCGGCTTCAAGGACAGACTTGACGTTACCGATGAGGTAACTGAGGACCCTGCTGACGTTGCAACAGGTGAGATCGACCTCGGTGATGAGTTTGAGTCTGATACTGCTGAAGAAATAGAATAATTAATATTAAAAAAGAGATAGGCTCTGCCTATCTCTTTTTTTGCATATTTTTATTCTGCCTGAATATAAATACTATGACCAAATAAAGACGCGTGTGAGAAATACGGTTTTCCGTAAGTATACTTTTTCACACGGTGCTAGGCACAAATAAAAGGAGAGGTATTTATATGGAGGCAGGAAGAATATATAAGGATATTGCCGGTCGTACTGGGGGCGATATTTATATAGGCGTGGTTGGACCGGTAAGGTGCGGGAAATCTACATTCATCAACAAGTTTATGGAATCTGTTGTTATTCCGAACATCGTTGGAGATTACGAAAAAAAGAAGGCAAGAGATGAGCTGCCTCAATGCGCTGAGGGCAAGACCGTTATGACGGCAGAGCCAAAATTTGTTCCGGATGAAGCGATACAGGTTTCTTTTGGGGATGGGGCAACTGTTCGAATGAGAATGATAGATTGTGTTGGTTATTTGATTCCCGGCGCTCTCGGAATGACAGAAAACGGCGAGGAGCGAATGATCAAGACCCCGTGGTCTGACGAGCCTGTATCCTTTGAGCTTGCAGCAGAAGAGGGAACTCAAAGGGTAATGAGAGAGCATTCAACGGTGGGAATGCTCGTCACCTGTGATGGTTCTTTCGGTGAGCTTACAAGAGAAAGCTACGTGGAAGCAGAGGAAAGGATAGCGAGAGAGCTTTCAGAGATAGGGAAGCCCTACGTGCTGATATTGAACTCCAAGAATCCAACTGCTCCCGAAACCGAGGAGCTTGCTATAGAGCTGGAGAATAAGTATTCATGTCCCGTAGCACTCGTAAATTGCCTTGAGCTGGATCGGGATGATATAGAAAATATACTTGAAATGCTTTTGTATGAATTTCCCGTAACCACGATATCTGTTAAGCTCCCTCAGTGGATATCTGCAGTACCGGAGGGGCATATGCTTTGTGAGGAGCTGACAGAATGTATGAAAGGGGCAGCGGCTCCCGTTCGCACTCTCAGTGATATCAGAATCTTTACGGCTGCACTACAAAAATCGATAGAAAACAGAATTTGTCAAAACGGTGAAGATGGCAGCTGTAGCGTATCTGTTTTAAATTCAGATCTTTCCTGTGGTAGGGTCGCTGTTGGTGTTGAGCTGCCCGAAAGCCTTTATTACAGCATTATTACAGATTTGACAGGTCTTGAGGTAGGTAGCCAAAGTGAGCTCATCGCCTCACTTCTTGAGCTTACTGAGTCAAAAGCTGAGCTTGAAAAATACAAGGATGCGATAGGTCAGCTTGAGCATAAGGGATACGGTATCGTTATGCCCAAAATGCAGGATCTGATATTTGATGAGCCTGAAATAATAAAGAGTTCAGGAGCATACGGTGTCAGAATATGTGCAAAGGCTGAAAGCATACATATGATAAAGGCACAGATTGAAACGGAGATAAACCCCATAGTTGGTACTCAGGAGCAGGCAGAGGAAATGATCCAAAGGCTAATCAGCGAGTATGAGGAGGAGCCTGCAAGACTATGGGAATCGAAAATATTCGGAAAAAGCCTGTATGAGCTGTTGAACGAGGGATTGGAGAAGAAGATAGATCACCTTTCTCCCGAATCGAGAGAAAAGCTTTCAGATACGTTATCAAGAATCGTTAACGAAAGCTCAAACGGACTGATTTGTATTTTGTTATAGTAAGAAACGGTATCCGAAAGGATACCGTTTCTTAGTTGTTGTTTATAAAGCTTGTGATAGCTTCTATTGATTCATCGCTTATAACGTGCTCCATCTTGCAGGCATCCTCGGATGCTGTCTTCTCCGAAACGCCCAGCTTTATGAGAAAGCTTGTTAAAATATTGTGCCTTGCATAGATCTTTTCGGCAAGCTCCTTGCCCTCGTCCGTCAACGAGAGATATCCGTCCTTATCAGAAATAACGTAGCCGCCGTTTTTCAAAAGGCCGATGGCACGGCTTACGCTGGGCTTTGAGTATCCCATATATTCTCCCACGTCAACAGAGCGGACATGAGTATTTCTTTTGGTGAGAACGAGAATGGACTCAAGGTACATCTCACCGGATTCCTGAATGTTCATTATTATCCCCTGAATATGTTTTTATTAAGTATAACACAGATCAGTGATTAATTCAAGACTAAATAGTAAACAGTTTGGGAATTCAGATAAACAAAGGTCTTGGCTGTGAGTTGTTTATAACAGCATTGTATGATTCCTCAAGGAGTGAGAAATCTGCAACAAGCGAGTGTGGCTTGTTTTTAATGTCGTCCTGCCTCATGGGCACGAAAAATATGTTTTTTCTGTTAAGTAATGTGCCGATATTTCTGAGATTTGCAGACATAGCATCGTTTGAGGCAAGAGCTATCAAAAGATTTCTGTTTTCACGCAAATGCGCCTTTGCACTCATGCAAACGGCGGTGTCTGTAATTCCAAGGGCAATCTTTGCCAGTGTGTTGCCCGTACAGGGAGCAATGATCAGGAGCTCCAGAGGGCATCGAGGCCCGAGGGGCTCAGCATCCTTTATCGTGTGTATGACTCTTCTGTTGCAAAGTGTTTCCACAGTATCAATAAGGTCAGAGGCTTTTCCGAAGCGTGTGTCCGTAGAATAAACGTTTTCGCTCATTATAGGAACAACGTCTGCTCCAAGTTCGCACAGCCTGCGAAGCACCTTAAGGGATTCTGAGTGAGTACAAAAGGAACCGGTGAATGCATAACCGATCATTGCTGGCCTCCTTGTGAATTTATTAATGTAAGGACCGATTTGTATATGATCTCACCTGCCGTTATCGGGAAATACCTACCGGGCAGAGAAAGAGCGCTGATATATCTGTCAGACAGATATTTGCGGCCGTTCTCTGTGAATCCACCCGGTAACGAGGCAAGCTCAATAAAGAGAGGACAGATGAATCTGCGTAGAAAGTCTTCATCCAGAATGGGAACGGGAACTGTATTGAAGCAAACATCTGCCCGGCCCGGCATAGTCAAAAACGATGTGAGCGGAACAGGAATATGACCGTCACATTCAGCAGCAGCAAGGGCGGCATCGCTTCTTGCAGCAACATATACCTTACCGCCAAGGTCTGAAAGCCTTGCGCTGAGAGCTTTTCCTATTCTTCCGTACCCAACAACCGAAAATACACCGTCGTGGATAGTTGTTGCCGAGTGTTCCATTGCAATCAGAATTGCCGCCTCAGCTGTAGGAACTGCATTAAGAATATTAAAATCCTCTCTTTCGCCGTAGTCTGTAAAGATATGGCCGTGCTCACTTGCAAGCCTTATGTTGAGAGGCGAGACCTTTGCACCGAATATCTTTGTTCCGCCCGGGAGCAGACGGAAAAGTTCTTCTGCATTTATGTGGCCTGCACCGTTAAGCATTCCGTTTTTATCAAAAGAGGGTATAGGAAGAATAACACTTGCACCCTTAGCTGCTTCTCTCAGATTGTCAGTTCTTTCGGCTCCGGCAGCATCACCTGATGCGCATCTCCAGAGATAACATTTGCCGTGTTTTGAAAACAGCTGAGCGGCACTCAGCATTCTTCTGTCTCCTCCGCATATAACTGTGTTGATTTGTTTCATTTATTTAATACCATTCCTTAGGTATGGATTCACTTCCAGTATATGCAAAAGACTATACTTTGCTTATTGAAATCATAACAGAATGAGATTTTACATATATTTTAGTATACCAAAGCTTCAGAGGTAAAGTATGCAACGAAATAACAAGAGTCTGGACCCTGTTCGGTTTGAAAGAGAGAGAAGCGTGATACTTGGTGAATACATCAGCCGAACGGGTGCTACAGTACGTCAAACGGCTAAAAAGTTCGGTATCAGCAAATCAACTGTACATAAGGACGTAACAGAAAAGCTTCAATATGAAAACAGAGCACTTTATAACGACGTAAAAGAGGTGTTGACAAGGAACAAAGCGGAGCGGCATTTGAGAGGTGGAGAAGCAACAAAAGAAAAATACAGAGAAAAACGGCTGTCTCAAAAATGAGGCAGCCGTTTATTGTCAGATATTTGCAAGAGCGTGATACTGCTCTTTAAGTGCAGGATAAAGCTCTTTGTAGATGCTGTAAAATCTTTTGTACTGTTCGGTGGAGTGAGCATCAGGCGAGAGCCTTTCTCCGTCGCGTACTGCGCGTTTGCATCCCTCAGATACTGAGGAATATACGCCTGCGGCACAACCGCCGAGTATAGCAGCACCGAGAGCGGGACCTTCATCTGATTCCATTGTCTTTACAGATATACCAAAGGAGTCGCAAAGGATCTTTCTCCAAAGGGTACTCTTGGCACCTCCGCCGCAGAGAGCCATATCGTTAGTTTCAACACCCATTTCAGAGAGTACGTCAAGGCAGGAGCAAAGTGAATATGCAACACCCTCAAGTACAGCACGGCTCATATGAGCCTTTGTGTGAATAGCAGAAAGACCAAAGAATGCTCCTCGAGCCTCTGTATCAAGAAGGGGTGTGCGCTCACCCATAAGGTAGGGAAGATAGAGAAGCCTGTCAGCGCCGATTGCAATACTCTCGGCTTCAATATCTATTTCTTTGTAGGAAAGGTTTTCAGCAACGTTATGCTTAAACCAGTTGAGTGAAAGGCCTGCCGCCTGAGTAACGCCCATAACGTGCCACTGACCGGGCACGGCAGTGCAGAAGGTATGAACTCTGCCGCTTTTATCGATCTCCGGCTTTTCCATATGTGCAAATACTACGCCGCTTGTGCCAACTGTTGTGAAGGCTTTACCGCATTCCACAACGCCTGTGCCTACTGCAGCTGCAGCATTGTCACCGGCACCGCCGGCAACCGGAATATTTGCGGGAAGCCCTGTAAGGTCGGCAATGGCTTCAGTAATATAACCTGTCACGTCAGGACTCTCGTACACCTTTGCAAGGAGAGATTTGTCAATACCGAGCTTTTCGAGAACCTCATCGCTCCAGCATCTTCCGGGAATGTCAAGAAGCTGCATACCTGAGGCATCTGATACCTCTGTTGCAAACTCTCCCGTTAGCTTATAGCGGATGTAGTCCTTAGGCAGAAGGATGTGGGCACACTTTGCATAGTTCTCAGGCTCGTGGTTCTTTACCCACATGATCTTTGAAGCTGTAAAGCCTGCAAGAGCAGGATTTGCTGTGATCTCAATGAGTCTGTCGTGTCCGACAAGCTCTTCGATCTGCTTACATTCCTCTGCTGTTCTTGAGTCGCACCATATAATAGATCTTCTGATAACGTTGCAATCAGAGTCAAGCATTACGAGACCGTGCATCTGGCCTGAAAGGCCGATGCCGACGATCTTGCCGTCAGATGCCGCAGGACAAATCCTCATAAGCGTTTCAATAACGGCGTTCCACCAATCCTCAGGATCTTGCTCGGCCCAGCCGTTTTGCGGCTGATAGAGAGGGTATTCTGCAGTAGCAGAGGCAATAACGTGACCTTCCGTATCAAAAAGGGCGCTTTTGGTGCCTGAGGTACCGATATCGATACCGATCAAATACTTATTTTCCACGTCAGACCTCATTAACCGAAGATAACGGAATTAACAACGCTCTCAAGGTATTCCTGCCTGCCGCTTGAAGGCTTTACGTCTTCTGTGAGGGAGAGAGCATAATCTGAGAGAGACTCAAGAGTTGCAGTTCCGTTCACGATCTCAAGGCCGATACCGGAGCTGTAGGAGGAATATCTTTCCTCAACGAATTCGTCGATCCTGCCGTCATCAATAAGCTTATAAGCATTTCTGAGACCCAGTGCAAAAGCATCCATGCCTGCGATATGAGCAAGGAATATATCCTCGATCGTGTTTGAGCCGCGGCGTGTCTTTGCGTCAAAGTTGAGACCTCCGTTAACAAATCCGCCTGCCTTTACGATCTCATACATTGCATATGTAGTATCGTAAACGTTGGTGGGGAACTGGTCTGTATCCCATCCGAGATGATTATCACCCTGGTTTGCATCAACAGAACCGAGAATTCCGTTATCACGGCAGATTCTGAGCTCGTGCTCGAATGTGTGACCTGCAAGTGTTGCGTGGTTAGCTTCAATGTTCAGCTTGAAGTCCTTGAGAAGGTCATACTTGTGGAGGAAGCCGAGAACTGTAGAAGCATCGAAATCGTACTGATGCTTGGTAGGCTCCTTGGGCTTGGGCTCAATGAAGAAATCGCCTGTAAAGCCCTTGGAACGAGCATATGCAACCGCCATCTTGAGCAGACGTGCATAGTTATCTATCTCAAATCCCATTTTTGTGTTGAGAAGGGTCTCGTAGCCCTCACGTCCGCCCCAAAATACATAGCCTGTGCCACCAAGCTCGATAGTAATATCAATGGCCTTCTTCACCTGTGCCGCAGCGTATGCGAATGCATCAGCATAGGGGCTTGTTGCAGCACCGTGCATATAACGTGCTCTTGAGAAGCAGTTTGCTGTGCCCCAAAGAAGCTTGATGCCGTATTTTTCCATCTGCTCCTTAATGATAGGAACTATGATATCAAGATTCTTCTGGAAATCGGAAAGAGACTCTCCCTCGGGCGCAATATCTCTGTCGTGGAAGCAGAAATACTCGATACCAAGCTTATGCATCATCTCAAAACCTGCATATACCTTCTGCTTATAGATCTCAAGGGGATCGTTTCCGCCAAAGGATTTATCAATAGTTCCGATACCGAACATATCTGTGCCGTCAGCACAGAGAGTGTGCCAATAGCACATGGAGAATCGAAGGTGCTCTGCCATCGTCTTTCCGGCGATCACCTCGTTCTTGTTGTAATACTTAAATGCAAAAGGGTTCTTAGAATCAGGGCCTTCGTAGCTAATTACGGGAATGTTAAAAAGTTCGCTCATTGGTATTCTTACCTTTCTTTAAATTTTATACATTTACTTTAACATATTTTAAGAAAAATATCAATGGGAACAGAAAAAACAGCGGGAGTGCCGCTGCTTTTTTCTGTGATTTATGGAATTATTCCCAACCGCCGTTATATCCCGACTTGCGGAGTTCTTCCATTTCGGCATCAAGCTTCTTGAAAGCTTCAAGAGCTTCGTCGCCGCCGGCATTGTCACCGAGGCGCCATCTTGTCCATAGAACGCTGGTATTTCCTTCGCCGGGCCAGGGCTGATAATAAACTGTGAGAATGGAGCCGTCCTGAAGCTCGCAGGATGCGGGGTAACCCATATCGCAAACGTAGGGAAGGTTATCGTTGATCGTGTAATCCTCAGTCCATGTTTCGCCGCCGTCGTAGCTGACAACAGCACGCTCACTTCTGATTCCGTTTGTTCTTCTGGAATAAGAGCAGATAACAGCACCGGAGGAGTGTACCATAAGGTGAGGAGGCATACCGTCAACTCCGATACACTTAGGAACAGACCATGTTGCACCCTTGTCGTCAGAGTATGTAATGTATGTAGAGAGCATAGGCTCAGTTTTTCTTTCGTGAACACGGATAGCGCCGAGGAGACGGCCGGAGGGAAGTTCAACGATATGAGGCTCGTGCATGTTCTCAACGATGCAGTCCTCGCCAACGGGAACAGTACCGGTGTGAGTCCATGTATAGCCTCCGTCGTGGCTGGAGTATACAACGATGGGGGAGGGAGCAACGTACTCGTTGATCATTTCCTTGCCCATATATACGAGTGTACCGTCCTTGCAAACACTGGGGCCGTGAGGAGCTGTAAGGTTAACTCTGATGGGATCAGACCATGTAATACCGTAGTCCTCGGAGACCTTAACGTATGAACGGTTGCCTGTTGCGAAGAACTCGGGATCGAGAGTTCTGAGCGCATCACCAAAGCCCTTGGAGATGGCTTTGCCACCGTCGCCGAACCAGGGATATTCCTGGATCTGATCGAAGAAGTTATCAAGGGTCTCTGTAAACCAGCTGAATACCATCTTTCCATTGCCGCAGTAAACGATACCGGCATCTCTGTCATCAAAATATGAATCGTTAACGATTATAGGAGGCGACCAGGTCTTTCCCTGATCGTAGCTTACATACATACAGTTCTTTCCACAGGGGTCAACGTGGGAAAGACGCATAGACGATGCAACGCAGTAGAGAACACCGCGGTCATCAATAGTAACACTGGGCCAGCCGTTGTAGTTAAACCACGTACCCTTAAGGTTGTTAACTCTGCCGTGCTCAGCAGCGGGGAACATAAGCTTCATAGTGTAGTCCTTTCTGACTTTGCAATTTTAAATATTATAAACAATGATGCACGTGAATGCAAGTCAATAAGCAAAAAAACACTTATTGACCGTTAAAAAGTGAAACAGAAGCGGGGCTGCTGCCATCAATATATGCGGTAATTATGATGGAATTTACCTCTTCAATGCTATTTCCTGCAGTAATTTTAACAGAGGAGATAACTGTTTCGCTGTCAGTGGTTCCTTCGGTAAGATGTGAGTACCAGCCTCCGTCCTGATGGATGTCGTCATAAAGATATATTTCTATATATCCGTCTGCGATAATACCCTCAGCCTCCTTCCAGGAGGTAATGTCAACGTTAATCTCAGTTCCGTCGTTGAGCTGATAATAAACGTTCAGATAGGGCTTGGGAAGAGTACCGGGCGAGATCTTTTCAGCCTCCTGTTTCCAAAGCTGGGTGTAGGAGCGAGAGTAGAGGCTTTCAGCCGCAGAGGGGATAACATCAAAAACGGCAATATCCTTTCCCTTGACCCACTCGTCGTGCCACTCGTTGAGCCTTGTGTAATTTCCGTCGTTATTAAGCTCAACATATAGACCAACGAGCACGGGCAGCTCCGGGGCCTTTTCGGTCGTGACGGTCTCTGTCGTAACAATAGCCTGCGGCAGAGATTCTGTAGTATCTGCCGCAGCTTTACTATCCTCCAAATCGTTATTCTGAGAAGCACAGGAGGAAAGGAGAAAGAGTGCTGAAAGTAATGCTATAATCAGCCTTTTCATTGCTCCTCCAGCCTTCTGCGCTCTGCCATTTCGCGGTCGAGCTTAATGAATGCCTGAAGAGCCTCATCGCCGCCTGCATTATCACCAAGATGCCAGGTTGAGCAGAGAACGCTGGTAGGATTCTCTCCGTGAGCTCTCTGGTAGTAAACCGTGAGAATAGATCCGTCGGAAAGCTCAACCGACGCAGGATATCCCATATCACAAACGTAGTGAAGATCGTCATTGATCGTATAATCCTCGGCCCATGTTTCGCCACCGTCGTAGCTCACCACAGCTCTCTGGCTTCTGATACCGTTTGTTCTTCTTGAATAAGAACAGATAACAGCGCCGGAGGAATGAACGAGAAGATGAGGAGGGCTTCCGTCAACACCGATGCAAACAGGCTTAGACCAGGTTTTACCCTTGTCATCGGAGTATGTTGTAAATACTGTAAAGAAGGGGTCGAGATCGTTGCAGTGAACTCTTATTGCTCCGAGAAGACGTCCGGAGGGGAGCTCTGTAACGTGGGGCTCAAAGGTGTTGATGCTCGTGATTATATCTCCGTTGGGAACGGTTCCCGCTATCTCCCAGGTATGTCCTCCGTCACAGCTTACGCAGGCCGTAACGGGAGGACGCTCGCCGCCTTCATCATCTCCGTCGTCTCTGCCCATACGGTTGCCGAGGTAAACGATAGTACCATCCTTGCAAACACAGGGGCCGTGAGGTGCGGTAACGGGAACTCTGATAGGATCGGACCATGTAACACCGTAGTCCTCTGATAGCATTACAAACGAGCCGCAATATTTCTT
>JAFQNM010000141.1 GCA_017395885.1 Clostridia bacterium
AACACATACAGATAGCCGCTATGAGGCAGCCTGTTATCAGTATCAAGCTCTGCTATATCGGAAAGCCTTATCTGACAGAAAAACATTTCATCATCATCAAAATCCTCCGCCCACTCCTTTGGTATAGTGGGGGTACCGAAAAACTTGCTGGCACCGAGATCGTATCCCTCAGGTGCTTCTTTTACCGTTATTGCAATTGCATTATTGCTTTCTTTCATATCACTCATCTCCCTGCATCCAACGGTCTGTATTCGCAGGCAGCTCCTTTCTGAAAACAGAGCTCTGGCACTCAGGGCACATACCTGTCATGAGAAACTCCCGCTCAAAGGTATTCAGTGCAGGGATCACATCCTCAAGTTCTGCATCCTCTGACCGAAATTCCTTATATCCCTCAGCTTCATCTGCAGTAAGACCAAGGCTATAGGTCTTTTGGCAAAGGGGGCACCTGCATTTTACATAATGAGAATAGGAATGCTTTCTGTTAACGGTAAGCTCCACCGCCAGATCTGCCAACTTTTGGGCATCGGTGGGAGCCGGGCCTTCCACTCTCCATTCAAAGGTTTCAAGATCCATGGAACGGATAAGCAGCTCTTCATTCTGACCCTTTTCCACGCCCATAAGATACAGCTTGAGCTCATCACCGCCAAAATCTGCCACCAACACTATCTGCAAAAATCCACAGTTCACAAACACAGGCCTTGGAAGCTCCAGTATTTCTATAAACACGTTCTCGCCAAGCTTATATTCGGCTGAAGAAAACTGCTCTGCCGTATACGGCAGGCTTTCACCGTATATTTCGTAGCTTCTGTGAAAAACATCAAGCAAAAAGCTTCCGCCTTGCTCCTCAAGGCAGCAGAGAAACACCTCAGGCGTATCTGTGAGCATCCAGGGAATATAGACGAGCTCTGCAAATTCACGTGCTGTCAGCTCTGCCTCCTTGCTTCTCTCCATCATTTCGATGATCTCGGAATCATCATAAAGCTCAAGATAAGGCTTATCGTACATATTATTCTCCTTTATCACACCTTAAACCCGGTTACTGTGTCGTACTCCTCGTCCTCGCCGCAGAAGCATTTAATATTGCCAACGAAGCAATCCTCCACCACAAAGCCGATCTTTTTCGTTTCAAAGGCGCCGAATTCTATTTCCGTAACGGAGTTATATCCTATCATCACACCGTTTATCCACACACACTCATCTCTGCTGCACCATTTTCCATGGTGGTAGCAGTTTCGAACGCCTACTCCGTACTCTATACCGTTTTGCACCTCGCCCTCGTATTCCACCCTGAAGCTCTCGCCTACGGTATCGCTGATAGTTGACACTTTTGTGCTGTCTGCTTCACGGTATCCGGGGAATCCGAAGGCCTTATAGAATATCTCCAATGCCTGATGAGCCTCTGCGGCATCAAGGCCGTCGGTGCGCAATGCTTCCTGCACGCTCACGGCATTGTCCTTATAGCTGTAAGCATCGTTTATCAGGTCGACCAAAGCCGATCTTGCCTTGCCGTATATTAGCTTACAAAACAGCTCGGCATCGCCTTTATCGTCGGCAAGGGACAGAAGAAGCTCATATGAGCTTTTCTTATCAAACAGGCGGCTAAAGCCTTTCTCTCCCTCACACATTTTTCGAACAGCACTGACAATATCCATTTTAACCTCCTAAAGCAGTCATATCTGATATTGCAAAAGGAAACAGCTTATACTTTCTTCAGTTGTTTTTACAGCCTGATTATATCATATCGTTGTTATATTTTCAATAGCCCGGCAGTAATTTGTTGCAATTTAAGCTATATGTCACACCAGAATATAAAACATATTATATTAACAGATTGAAATAATACAAAAATTGTCGTATAATAGGTATAGTATCGGTCTTATTATTTGAAGAACAGGGAGTATGCATATGCACGGTGAGGATTTTGAGATACACGACGGAGTACTGACAGGGCTTTCCAGCCATATTCGTCACTACGCAGACGTTATTGAAATACCGGATGGGGTTACCGTTATTCCACACAATGCCATTACGATAGCTATCCCAAACGTTGAGCCCTCCTGCTACGGTCCCTTCGATTACTCCAACCCTTATGCCGGGGAGATAGTTTTTCCCGACAGCGTTATCTGCATAAGGAAGATGGCAATTGTTTTTTCGGATATCGTAAGCATTACACTCGGCAAAGGTCTTGAGAGGCTCGAGGAGGACTCCTTCTATTACTGCATAAAGCTGGCACATATTAACTACAGGGGCACGGTGGCACAGTGGAGAGCTATTCAAAAGCACCGAGGCTGGGACAGCGGCTCCGGCAATTACACCGTTCATTGCTCTGACGGAGACATAAAAAAAGAGGATGCCTGACCACATCCTTTTTTCACTCGTTATTAAAACATATTTTTTCAGGTGAACTATGAGAAAAAAGCTATTTACCGTTATTGATCCTGATCTTGAGGGCAACAAGCTGAATTATGCCTACGACTTTTTAATGATGGCCACCATCGTTACAAGCCTTGTTCCTCTGGCATTTAAGGAAACGAACTCGATCTTTCATTGGATAAACATTATCACCGTTTCCATATTTATTTTCGATTACCTATTTCGCCTGTCTATGGCAGATTTTCTTTTAAAAAAGTCAGCCGCCTCATTTTTTATCTATCCCTTCACCCCTATGGCGGTCATTGATCTGCTCTCCATTCTGCCCTCCGTTTCTATTCTTGGCAGCGGATTCAGGATACTTAAGGTCTTCAGGCTTATGCGAACTCTCAGGGTTTTGCACGTTTTCAAGTTCCTCAGGTACTCCAAGAGCTTCGATATCATATCGGGCGTGTTTAAAAAGCAAAGGAAGGTGCTGTCAGCCGTTGCTACCCTGGCCTGCGGCTACGTTATGATCTCGGCTCTCGTTGTTTTTAATGTTGAGCCTGAATCCTTTGATACGTTTTTCGATGCCGTTTACTGGGCTACAATCTCCCTTACCACGGTTGGCTACGGCGATATCTATCCCGTTACCACCGTTGGCAGAATAGTTACCATGTTCTCTTCAGTTTTCGGTATCGCCATTATTGCTCTGCCCTCAGGCGTTATTACAGCAGGATATCTCTCTGAGGTGAACAAAAGCAAGTCAGACGACAAGAACGAAAACAAAGAAAAGGAAGAATAACAGATAAGACCTCAGGCTTCCGAGAAGGATGCAGATTTCGTCATTTCAAAGCCGTCGGAGGGGTTCCACGAAAGTGAGCTTGCGAGCTTTTTGGGGGCTGTCAGCGTACAAGGGTACGACAGGACTTGAAAGGGCGAAAAGCTTGAAATCCCCTGAATATCAGGGGATTTCTTTAATATAACTTTAATTATTTATTGATCTTGCTTTTTACAGTTAAAGCCACGATCCGCTGTCTCTGTTTTGAAACTTCTGCGGTCTGCACCTTTTTCGACAGTCTGAAGACCTCCGGCATGCCGGAGGTCTTATTTATTTTACGTATTCAGCTATCGCCTCGGATGCATATACAGCTGTTCCATCTCCGTGCTTATCTATGTTTGCCTTGAAGCGCTCATCCTCTGTATACATACGGCCAAGGCCTGCAAGTATCTCATTTGTACAGGTATAATAATACTCTGTTATATGGCTCTGAAGCCTTCTGACAAGGGTCTGAGCCTTTTCCGAATCGGCACCTATGCCCTCGGCCTTCAGCCTTGAAAGCTCTGCAAATATTCCGTTCAGGCCGTCAGCGGCCCTCTGCCATTTATCAATTGAATAATCTGCTGTCTTTTTTTCATACTCCGAATGGGCGGCGGTGCCTCCCCATCTCTCTTTTACTTCTTTATTACAGCTTACCACGGCGCACCTCCAAAAAAAATCAAAGCTCTGCCAGTATCTCGGCAGCATTTGTATCTGGCTTTACCTTTGGCATTACCCTTTCAACTTTTCCGTTTTCGTCTATTACAAAGGTAGTTCTGACAACGCCAAAGCTTGTTTTTCCGTAAAGCTTCTTCTCTTTCCAGACACCGAATGCCTTGATAGCAACGAGCTCAGGGTCTGAAAGCAGGATAAAGCCAAGACCGTGCTTTTCTGAAAATTTACGGTGAGACTCAACGCTGTCACGGCTAACTCCTATTACCTCAACATTCTTTTCTTTAAATCTCTGATAAAGGCCTGAAAATGCACAGGCCTGACGGGTGCATCCCGGAGTATTATCCCTCGGATAAAAATACAGCACTACTCTCTTACCTATAAAATCGGAAAGGGCAACGTCTCTTCCATCCCTATCCTTCAACACAAACTCGGGTGCCTTATCTCCAACGCTTATCATTATCGCTCATTTCTCCTTTTCTTTAATCAGCCTCGATCAAAATACCAAGATTTTCAAGACTCTTTTTAATTTGCTCATAGCTCTCCTCATCTCTGACGGCAAGAGTATGGACGTGCTGCCCCTCGGTCAACACAGAAAGCGGACAGGCTCCGCTTGATACCAGCTTTTCTGCAAACTTATCTGCCTCATATCTTGATGCTATTTCAAGCTCTGCAGATATTTTAC
>JAFQNM010000142.1 GCA_017395885.1 Clostridia bacterium
ACCTCATAGCTGATAACTATGCTTTCGCCCGAGTAATAGACACATACTGTTGTTTCATCTGAAATACCGTCTATAAAAGAATCCTTTGTGCAAAGCTGCTCTTCAACCGATACCGTTCCCTCGCCTGCAACACTGTCTATCTCAGCCTGAGCATACCTGAGAAATACATCGTACAGATCTTCTGTTATATTATACTTATCCGCAAATAAAACTCTCTCACCTGTAGCTTTGTCAACGTTTACGGAAAACAGCACGTGATTCGGGTGCGCCGCAGTCATATAGTTTACGAGCCCTTCAAATTTAATACTTATTATTTCTTCATCCGATCTTGTAACCGTGCCTTCAAGCTCAACACAATATTCCGCATACTCATGATTGTCAAATCTTTCGTAGAATTCGTCGCCCACATCCTCAGTCTTCACAAGCTGACAATCGAAAAAGTGCTCTGTAAGATAAGTCGATACGCGATCATATATTAAATCGTCAAATCCAACGTCGGGCACGCTTATGCTAACGATATTTGCATCAGACATTTCCGTCAGATAATAGTCCTTCGGCAAAGGATAAACAAAACTCTTTTTCCAGCTTTCGCCATTTTCAAAGGGATATTCGCCTAATAGCTCCTCATATCTGTCCTTTGTGATGTAGTCGGCACCAAGATTCTGAGCTTCGTAATAAAAGTTTTCTCCCTCACCATTGGAGGAATATTCCTTATCGGCGCCAAACTCCTTTACTGAGATAAGCTCTGCGCTGTGGGGCTCAAGACGTCTGATATTATAGCTGAAAATATCGGCAGCAGAGGAGCCGAGTGTGTAGATTTCTCCGTTATCGGTAACACGGCAGCTGTAGCGTGACCAAAAGGCATCAAGAAGCTGAACGTCCATACCGCTCAAAGTAAATACGGCAAAGATAGTGTCAAGATCCGCACTTACCCAGAAAAGCTCAAGAACGTCGTCGCCGTTGATATCTTTAAGCACGTAGCCGTAGGAAGAAGAGGTAACATTATGTCCCGGGAGGAGCATTTCGACTATCATAGTATCAAAATCGCCCATGATAGGATCGTCGTAATAACCCTCGTATGTATTTCTGTATACGCCGTTGTTCCAGTTTTCGTCAAAGCCTTCGGAAAGCCTCATTTCAACGATCTTTTTATAGTTTTCAATTACCGGTTCATACTCCTTCGGTAAAGAAACAGTAGGTGCCTTATCCGAACCGTCGCCTGTCGTTTCATCGGGCGAGGCAGTGGTATCATCCAAAACCGTAGTTTCAGCCGTGTCGGTAGCATCGGGTACGATCTCACTGCCGCGTCCGCATGAAGCAAGGGCAAGCATACTCAAAACAAGAAAAAAAGCAACAATCTTTTTCATAGGCACCTCCGATATTGTATTTATACTTTAATTATAACACCATAATAATCAAAGTCAAGAAAACCTCTCCCAAAGGAGAGGTTTTCTCACTTATTCAGCTTCGATCTCGGAAAGGAGCACTACTCTGCCGCCCTCTTCGCGGCTCTTGAGTCCTGCAATGACCATTTTCATAAGCTCCACAGTTTCCTCAAACGGGAAAGGCTCCTCACCGGTTCTCAACCAATGAACAAACTTTTCAAGCTGTGTTTTAAAATCGTAATAAGAATCCATAGAGTTCAGGTATGCACTGCCTGCACTTCCGATAAGAAGGATTCCCGCTCCAGCCATTCCGATTCCCTGAGGAATATCAACACGGCAGCCGCTCTTATGCACAAGATGAACGTGTGTGCGCTCAAAGGTACCCGTATTCTGCACTGAAACAAAGCCGGGGCCGAGAATAGGATACATCTGCTCCAAGGCATGGATACCGTATGTCTCCCACTTTTTAGACATAGGTGAGCAGATATACATAAGCTCTCCAAACTCATATGTGGACCTGTGATAAGGGGCATACTCCTTTGCAAAGCGAAGGCTTGAGCAGGTAATAAACTGCTTTCCTTCTTTTCTCCACTTTACAAAGGTTTTAAGATCCTCCTCTTTATTAACAAGAGGCTTATCGATAAACATAGGTATACCTGCATCAAGGAAGGGCTTACATCTTTCGATATGCTCGTCTCCCACGTCAGTGGCGCAGATAACCGCATCCACCTTCCCTATCATCTCAAGGGGATCGTCTACAACGAACTCAATATTTGAGGCCTTGGCCATATGCTCGGCCATTTCGCGCTCTGCATATCCCGTGCAGCAAATATGTGTAATACGTGCTCCGGGGATGCCAAAGGTCTCGGGAGGCTGCTTTGAAAGATACTGAGGAATTACAGGAAAGGGGCAATCCTTCATATAATCCCAGTTATAACCGTTAAATATTGCACTCCAGGAATATGGGTGTCCGTTACCCTCTGTCATACCGAGGATACCGATCTTTATTTCTTTATCTCCAAGAGGGAAATTTGCCATGATAATTGTCCTTTCTTTATCATTTGGGACGGGACAGTACCTTCATTATTTCAGGTATGTTCACATCGGCAAAGGTGGTTTTCAAAATGCTGAGCGTTTCTTCACTGAGAGGATGCGCATCAAAGCAGGCAATATTTGACCTTACCTGCTCGGCATTATCTGCACCGAGAACGAGGCTTGTAACTCCGGGATAATCGCGAAGGAAGGTGATAGCCATTTCGGAAATGCTCATTCCCTCCTTCTCGGAAAGCTCACGGAGCTTTTTGATCCTTGGCTTCGCATGCTCAAGCAGAATGGGATCTGTTATCTTCTCGGGATCAAGGAAGAAAAGGCCCTGGAGGAAGATGCTGCGAACAAACACAGTAAATCCTCTCTCTGCCAGCTTTTCCACGTAGCCCCCGTTAATAAGGCGCTGGTCAAAAATGCTCATTGGGATCTGGGTGGAGGAATAAACGTCATAGGTAAGCAGCTTATCAATATCCTCCGCTCCGTATACGGAGGCACCAACCATATGGCAGTAGCCCCGTTTTACAAGATCGCCCATGATCCTTGCAGTTTCATCTCCGAACCTGAAAAGGCTGACGCCGTTATGAAGCATGATATTCTCAGCCTTTTTGATCCCAAGCTTTTCAAGAGAGGTCTCAACGCTTTCGATTATATGCTTTTCAAGATCGGAGGCATCGCCGCCGGGATAAGGAGGCACCTTTGTTGAGATGAAGGGAGCCTCACCGGCCTGTGAAGAAAGAAATCTACCGATTATATCCTCGGAGTCTCCGTATGCTCTTGCGGTATCAAAGCTTGTAACACCGAGCTCAAGAGCAGCCTTCATCATATCAAAGCTCTGATCCTCGCATGGCTTGCCCACATCGTTGGCTATGCCGTAATGCAGGCCGAACTGAACGGTACCGAGAGACATTTTGGATATCTGCCTGCCGGCAACAGTTGTATATTTCATTACTTTATATCCTTCCCGCTGATCTTATCGGTAATGCCGAGATAATAATCCCAAAGGCCTACCACGTCAGCACCTACGGAAATAAAGGTATAGCCCATATCGCGAAGCTCATCAAAATTGCCGACTCCGCCTACAGTGCCTGCCCACTTGCCATGGCGGCGAGCACACTCAGCAACCCTTCTTCGAGTCTCAAGAACCTCAGGATCATCGCAGATATAAGGCTTGCCTATGCCCTGACTGAAATCTGCAGGGCCGAAGAATATCATATCTATTCCGGGGAGAGCGCAGATCTCCTCAAGCTCTGCAAGAGGCTCGGGATCCTCGATCTGAACGATAACGAATCTCTCCTCGTTTGCAGTTTTAATATACTCCTGCTCGGGAACTAAGCAGTACATACCGTCAGCATTTCCGCCGTCTATAGGTCTTCTGCCAACAGGATGGAATTTTGTGTAGTAAACGATCTTCTTTGCCTCCTCAAGGCTCATAAGGTGAGGCACCATGATGCCTGCACAGTCTGCCTCAAGGGGACGGATAAGGTCGTTGTATCCGCCCTTTGCCACTCTGCAAAGCACGTCTACGTCGAAGTTTTTGGCGGCTCTGACCGAGTTTTCAATGAAAGCAAAATCGTTTGGGATATGCTCCATATCTACCCATATACAGTCAAATCCGCACATTGCGGCGATCTCAGCGTTTCTGAGGTCGGAAAGATTGATCTTTGTGCAGGTGGCAACCTTGGCTTCTCTCATTTTTCTGAGAACCCTGCTGTTTCTCATATGGAATTCCATATTAATACCTCATCAGCTTATCTGGCAGTATATCCGCCGTCAATATTTAAGGAAGCTCCGGTTATATAGGATGATGCATCGGATGCAAGGAACACAATGGCACCCTGAATATCGTTTTCATCAGCCATTCTGCCAAGGTAGTTCATCTTGGCATATCTCTCAAGAAAGCCCTCAGGCTGGTGGTTAAAGAGGCCTCCGAGATTCAGGCAATTGACTCTTACGTTTGCGTGACCGTATCTTGCGGCACAGAGACGGGTAAGGTTTACCATACCTCCCTTATGGAAGAAGTAGTCGGGAGATCCGACAGCGTCCATAGAGGGATCGTCCTCATAGAGGTAGGGATTGGAGCCGCAGATGCCCATATAAGAGCCGATATTGATAATACTGCCGCCGCCCATCTTTTCCATCTGGTCACCGAAGGCACGGGTAATGGCAAAGAGGCCTGTTGCATTTACCTCCATAGACTTTGCAAAGTTCTCCAGAGGATCATCATACTCGTGCATGGGGCGAAGAACGGAGTTGTTAACAAGAATATCAACCTTTCCGTCACGCTCGACCATCCTTGCAAGAAGAGCCTTTATGCTCTCCTCATCTGATTGGTCATAGCAATCTGCATAAACGTTTACAAGGCCCTTTTCGTTAAGCTCATCAGTAAACTTCTTGCAGTTCTCAAGGCTTCTGGATGCACAGCAAACGGTAGCACCTGCCTCTGCAAGGGCAATTACCATCTGCTTACCGTACCAGCCTGAGCCTCCGGTTACGAGAGCAACCTTACCGTCAAGACGGAATCTGTCTATAATACTCATATTTTACCTCATCAGAAAAGAGATTTAACAGCCTCGGTGAGAGCTGCGCCTGCTTCTCTGGTAAATACGGAGGTACCTACCTCGTAGCCGCCCTCATCAAATGCTTCGTTTGTGAAAATATATCCGGGAAGAGATCCGTTCGTAACCTCAAACACAAAGGTCTTCTCAACGGGAGAGGCAGCCTTCAGCTCAAGGCCGTATTCAACGAACACCTCACCCTGCATTGCGCAGATAAGAGTATCTCCGAGCTGGAGAGTGAGAACCTCACAGGGTAGCTCACCGCCGCAAACGCAGCCGTCCTTTTCAAACTGCTCAGCATAGTAAAACTCGTTCTCTCTGCCGAACATATCAAGCTCTGCATTTCTCTTTGCGATATAATCGTCATCAGGCATTTCGGCAAAGCGCTTTCTCGCCGCCTCCATATCTGCTCTTGCCTTTTCAAGAGGAGGATACGTTCTGATGGGAAGATCTACCTCCTTTGATTTCCAAAGGATCTCGATATCGTCGCAGAACTCCATCTTATTGATGGTATGGAAAACCTCAACACCCAGAGTGGCGCCGACACGTGCCGCCTCCTCAAAGTTCTGACCGGTTCTGTGGTAACGGGAGGACTGGTTTCCGCTTGTTCCCTGAGCAAACATAAAGATAGCCTCGGGATAAGCAAATTTCAGATACTGACGGATATATGCGGGATAGTCTGCAGTTACCCAAAGGCTCTCTGCATGAAGGAATGTGGGATGGAGAGCATAGTTGAGAAGGATTCCGCGAACAGTATCGTTCATATCCTTAACGCAGATAACGTTAACGCTGTCATCCTGAAGGCCGTTCTTCACTCTGCGGTTGCCGCCTACGCCCTGCTCCTTACCGCAATGGCCGATGCCGGTTGCGATCTTTGCATCGAACATATTTGATCTTGCCTCGGTTATGCACTCCTCAACAAGAGGAAGAAGCTCTGCTATGTATGTAGGATCATTGTCAAGTCCCTCTGCTATCTCAGATGCGAGAGGGGTTGAGCACCAGGGGCCGGAATGTGTATGAGATGAGGTAAACATGATATTACCGTCAAACTTATCACGGATGATCTTGCAGTATTTCTTACCGAAATAAAGGAGATCGAAAGTGAGCATTGTAACGCTGTCGCGACCGTTATCAAGGTGGAGCGCTACACAGTAGAGAGGATCGTGAACACCGATGTTGGGGCGGGGACAGTGGGGGTATCCCGCCATTTCAACGCCGGGCTTCGGTGAAATATCTCTGATGGCAATTCCTGCCTTAAGCATAAAAATACACCTTCTTTAAATTTATAAAATTATCAGGCCTTATAGACCTTAATTATATCGTAGCCTTTATCCATAACGACAATATCGGCACGCTTGCCTGCCTCAAGAGAGCCAAGGCTATGGAGACCCATAAGACGGGCCGCATTGGTGGATGTGAATTTAACGGCATCGCAAAGGGAGAATCCGTAGCTGACAAAGTTTTTGAAAACCTTATTCATAGTGAGCTTTGAGCCGTTCAGCTCACCGTTAAGAAAGTTGATATCAGTATCGTCGCTCGTTCCGGTGCAGGCATCGGTGATTCCGATAAGAGAATCAATGCCTACGGTCTTTGCTGCAAGGCGGAGCATCTCAGGGCGAACGTGAACTCCCTTTTCATCGCAGATTATTTCATATGTAAGGCCATCACAAAGGAGAACCGCTGCATTAAAGTCCACCTCAATGGTACCGTCCCATCTGGTGGGAGAAATAGCAGCGCCGGTCGCATCGAAAAGGTGAGTAACGTTTTTAACTCCGCCTGCCACTACTCTTGCAACGTCCTCGTATGAGGCCATGCTGTGGCCGATGGCCGGAACAATTCCCTTTTCGCAAAGCACCTGCAGCAGCTCATCTGTTCCCTTCACCTCGGGAGCAAAGCTTACGTGAACTACCGTGCCGTCCTCAAAGAGCCTCATATAGTCAGAGGGGTCGGCAAACACCTCGCCGTCCTGCACGGAGGCACCGTATTTAGGATTAAGATAAGGTCCCTCAAGATGAACGCCCAGAATGTTTTTGCACTCCTTCATGGCATCTCTGATGCGGCCGATGGCATCGACAGTATCGTCAATGGACATATCTCTGTAAAGAGTTTCGCACATTGTGGTGGTGCCGTGAGCAAAATGATGGCGGCTGACAGCCACAGGGTCCTCATAGCACCAATATTTACCGCCTGCGTGACAATGGATATCTATAAATCCGGGAACGATGAGAGCATCACCGTAATCTGTCACCTCACCAACGATCGGGCAACCGTCCCTTCTTCCCGAATAAACGACAGTGCCGTTTTCTACCGCCACGGCACCGTCGGTGAATATTTCATCACCGACAATGACCGTACCGAAAACAGTATAATCCATAAATCAATATCCTACGAGCTCTTCACAGCCAAAGGGCTTTGCTGTTTCCTCAGAAACGTAAACGTCGCAATCCATAAGCTGGAGGATGGAGGAAGGAACCAGAGGAGTAACCTCACCGTAAAGCACGAGACGGGAGATCATTCTCTGCCATGTGGAGTATGTGCCCATTGTTGTGATAGAGTGCATTTCAAAGCGGTTCTTGGAGTTCTTAACGTCAACAGGGCCGATGGTGAAGGCCTTGGGAGGAACATTTGCAATATCTCCGGAGCAGCCGAAGCAGCCGTGGAGAGAGTTCTGCATA
>JAFQNM010000015.1 GCA_017395885.1 Clostridia bacterium
ATCAGCAGGTGCTGCACCTGCTGCCATCATATCATCCTGAGCTCGAAATATCCCAAACGGAGTCTTCTTCTTGGAGGGAGGCCTTACAAGAGCTTCTCTTCTCGACCTCTCTGCGGCCAACCGCTCATCTGCGTAGTTGTCGTCTATATACTCCTTGATATCAAGAAACTTCTTTTTGCCGGCAAAAAGCGCCCCCTTATCGAATATGACCATATATACAGTCATTTCGTTTCCAAGAAGAAACGCACCTATCTCCTCAGTAGCAATTCTGAGTGCCTCCTCCTTTGGGTAGCCGTATATGCCTGCAGATATGAGAGGGAAAGCAATGCTCTCCAGCTCCTTCTCTTTTGCTATCTCAAGGCATCTTCTGTAGCAGGAGCGAAGAAGCGCTTCCTCACCACAGGTGCCTCCCTGCCAGACAGGGCCTACGGTGTGGATGACGTATCGGGCATGGAGCCTGTAGCCGCCGGTGAGCTTTGCATCTCCCGTTTTGCAGCCGCCGAGAGCTCTGCACTCCTCGAGAAGCTGCGGGCCTGCAGCACGGTGGATAGCGCCGTCCACTCCGCCGCCCCCAAGAAGGGAGCAGTTTGCCGCATTGACAATGGCATCCGTTTTCATTCTCGTTATGTCGTTTCTGACCAGCTCAAAAGGCATCTTTACTCTCCTTATTCTTATTTTCTGCAATTGACTAATTACACTCCGCCTGCGGCGGTTTTCTGCATTTGTCTAAATTTTGCAACACACAGATAAAATCATTGACAAAATTCACATACCGTGGTATAATTTCTTAGGTATACAATATTATAACATACCAATTAATATTTTTGGAGGTTTTTCAATGAATTCCATTAAAAAGTATATTGCGGAATTTATAGGCACATTCGTTCTCGTGCTCTTTGCTTGCGGAACCGCTTGTGTTACAGGCTGCTCCTCTGCTAAGGGAACAGGATATCTTCTCACCGCTCTTGCTTTCGGCCTCGTTATCGTGGCTATGGCATACTCTATCGGCAACATTTCCGGTTGCCATATCAACCCTGCAGTTTCTATTGCAATGCTGGTTTCCAAGAAGCTTTGCGTTAAGGACTTTATCGGTTACGTTATCGCTCAGTTCCTCGGTGCCATCGCAGGTGCCGGCGTTCTCAAGCTCATCATCGGCAACAACGATATGACAGGCGCCCTCGGCTCCAACGCACTCTATATCGGCGATATCTGGCTCTCTCTCATCATTGAGATCATTCTCACCTTCGTATTTGTTATTGCTATCCTCGGCGTAACATCAAAGGTAGAGAACGGAGCAGTTGCAGGCATCGTTATCGGCCTCACACTCACCCTTGTTCACATTCTCGGCATCGCCTTCACAGGCACAAGCGTTAACCCTGCACGCTCCTTCGGCCCTGCACTTTTCGCAGGCGGAGACCACCTCGCTTGCGTTTGGGTGTTCATCGTTGCTCCCCTTGTTGGCGGCGTTCTTGCAGCACTTGTTTATAAGTTCCTCACCTCCGAAAAGGCAGCTCCTAAGGCTGAGAAAGCAGAGGAAGCCGAAGAGGTAACCGAAGAGGTAACCGAAGAGGCTTAATCCTCCCCCAAAATACATATCTACCCCACATAAAGCTACCGCTTTGTGTGGGGTTTTTCTTGTCGTTCAAATTCCGGTTTAACATGGAGTTTGAAGCTGTGCAAACGTCAAAGGAAACCGCACAGAATTAAGTGGCAAAAAGAGATTTCGCCCTCTGCGGAGGGCGAGCGGGGGTTACACCCCCTGCACCCCTGTTGTGCGGCAAAAGGTGTTTCGCCCTCTGCGGAGGGCGCCAAGGGCTCCGCCCCTTGACCCTGCCGCCTTTTGAAAAAGGCG
>JAFQNM010000143.1 GCA_017395885.1 Clostridia bacterium
TTTGATAAAGGAAAAATAGGTTGAAAGGTACGGCAGAACAAAGCCCGCAAAAAGCAGCACAAGCAGAAAATACTCTATCGTTCGTTTGGTGGCGTTCACCGTTATAATGCTTAACATAGGCAATGCGATATAAAACCCAATAAGCATATAAAGATACCAAAGATGGGAATATGCATTTCCCGATAAAAGCGAGACAAATGCATTCCACAAGCCGGAAAGAGTAAAGCTTCTCGTAGGTATTATCCAGTAATACATACCCCAGAAGAAAAGCAGCAGGCCTATGTGGAGAATGTATTTTTTTATAACCGTGGATACTTTATTTTCTCTCGGAAGCAGCAACGCTCCCGTTACCATACAAAATACGGGAACCGCCCAGCGGCTGATAGCGTTATACCCCCAGTTTATGTACCAGGAAAGATCTCGGGGGCCGGCATAATACTTCTCTGCGGTAACGTGAATCAGTATAATAAAAAAGCTGGCAAGTATTTTAAGTGCATCAAAATACAAAACTCGTTTTTTATCCATTCTCTGTACCTCCCTTAGTGTTTATATCACATTATATCACGTAAAATCACGAATTTCAACAGTATGAATCTGTTTTACCTATGCCGTACACCTCCGGACACAAGCCTATGCTTACCGGTCTTCGAAGCTTGGGCCCCTTGACACAGCTTTGTTCCTGCTATATAATATCATAAAATACGGGAGGTAATATTTATGGGTAACGTTTATTTTATTGCAGATCCCCATTTCGGAGATGACAGGCTCCGCAGATACGAGTGCAGGCCCTTTCTCGACGTTGAAAAAATGGACCTCGAATTGATCGAAAACTGGAACCGTACAGTCGCTGACACTGACACCGTCTACGTTCTCGGAGATTTCGGCGCTGAAGGCTATGAGGCAGAGGTTTTATCAAAGCTGAACGGCCGCAAGCTCCTCGTCAAGGGCAACCACGACACCAAGAGCAACGAAGAATACAGAAGCGCAGGCTTTGAAGAGGTCTATGACCATCCCATAATCATCGACGGCTTCTGGATACTGTCTCACGATGCGATTTACGTTAACTCCAATATGCCCTATGCAAATATTTTCGGGCACGTGCATAACACCCCGATAGTCAGAGATTACAGCAGTCAGCACTACTGCGTTTCCGTAGAACGCATAGATTATACCCCCATAAGCTTTGAAATGATTAAAAAAGCTGTTTCAGAGGCTTAAAAAGAGACCCGCAACGCCTCTCGTTGCGGGTCTCAGCTTGTCGATAAAGTTATCGACAAGCTGCCTCAGGCTGTCGAGAAGGATGCAGATTTCGTCATTTCAAGTTCGTTGGCGTACAAAGGTACGGCAGGACTTGAAATGACGAAAAGCTTGAAATCCCCTGATTCTCAGGGGATTTCTTTAATGTGACTTTAATTATTTGTTGATTTTGCCGTTTACAGTTAAAGTTTCGATCCGGCTGTCTTTGTTATACATATATCTGCGGTCTGCGCCTTTTTCGACAGTATGAGACCCGCAACGCCTCTCGTTGCGGGTCTCTTTTTTTGCTTTCTCTGTTTTATGCTCTTATCGGTCAGAAACGGCAGATAAAAGCTTTTCGTGAAGCTTTACTAAGGCCAGAGTATCCAGTGCACAGTAGCTCTCCAGCTCTCTCAGCACCTCTTCTCTGTTTGGGAACGTTTCAGGCTCGGCACTCATGGCCGCATACACCGTTGTTGCCTCCTGCCCGTTATGCACACCCTCAAGAAGTGCATAGTCCAGCTCCTTCTCGTCAGGATACAAAGCGTGAAGCACCGCCTTCAGCGAGCAGGCTCCCTTCATTTTTCCGTCATAGTACCAGCGCTTCTCAAAGGGTCTCATCATATCTACAATGTTTGACGCAATGCCCATCAGCCTTTTGCAAAGATCGGGAAACCGCTCTGCAAGGCTGAGCACCATCATCTTCTCAAGCTGCATATTATATGCCGCCACACAGGCGTTCTCCGGAATGTGCCTGCAAAGCTCCTCCGCTATCCTTCGGCGGGGGTCCTCTCCCGGCTTGGCTATGCAGCTGATATGCTTAAGCGGGCCTCCCTCACTCTCCCGGATATGAAGAGAAAACTGGAAGGCGCAGGGCTCAAAGGGGCGAAGCCCCTCAAAGGGAGGAAACGGCAGCTGCATCGTTTCAAAATCCAGATAGCACATAGGATATCTGAGCCCGGAAAGGAATTTTTTCAGATTATCCTTATCAACAGCGGGCGGCGCCCCCTTAAGGTACATCTCCATCTGTTTTTTCTGCAGGGGCGAAAGCACACCCTCGCTCATCATATCCTCAAAGGTGTATTTATGGCGGCGGTACAGCTTGAATTTCGTTTCGTGGCTGACACCGCTGAAGGTGAACACGTTATCCTCCGGCAGGCAGGCAAAGCAGGTAGCCTTATTCTCGCAATCGGAGGGATTGAAGCATCCGTTATGCACAGGCTGGGAAGGCATTTCCTTTTTTGAGGCGGCAGAAAGCATTCCCCTTGCTCTTCCCGCAACGCCCGCCACAAGAGCCGCCACCCTGCTTGAGATGTTCTCAAGCAAAAACAGCTCCCGCTCATCGCTCTGGCCCTTGACGTAGCAGGTATTGAGCTTTACAAAGAAAACACGGGAAACTCTGATGCCCTGCGTTGCAAGCACGAACACCTGATACGATGCATCGTGGCACACGGTCTGCCTGATATGTGCTGCGGCTCTTACTATGTAAAGAGCATAGGTGCCGTCGCTTCTGCGCCTTATAAGATCGCATTCGGCAGAAAGCGCACCCGATATGAAGGTGGCTCCCGCTATATCCAGAACGCCATCCCTCAGCGCTCTTTTAGTGCTCTCGGCAGCCTCATCTATGCTTTTTTCCATAACGGTGACCACTCCCGAGACCGATGAGGTGTAAAGTCGGGCAGCCTCACGGTTATGCATATTAATTACGTTTCTTTCGGAATACGGCGAAAGTGTGTCTGGTCGGTTATACAGGGTCCACAAAAGGCCGGGACACCTGACCCCCAGGCAGTATTCCTGCCTTGTCAGATACTTATTCATAAAAAACTCTGCTTTCCCGGCTTTGCCAAAGGCAAAAGCAGGCGCGAAAAAGTTTACTTGCAGCTCTCAGCTGCATTTTTCGCGATTTTTCGTCCATTCAAATAATAATTAATTATACAGTATTCCGACATTTTTTTCAAGGGGGCACGTAAGAATTGAAGAAAAGAACTGTGCGCTGTTGAAATATATTGTTAACTGTGCTATAATCGTTTCATATACGATTGCTTGCAATGCAAGCATAGCGAAATCAATAGTTCAACAGAGGCGGTGAGTTTGTTGTTTCTTGAAAAGATAAACGGCCCTGAAGACCTTAAAAGGCTCTCAAGAGAAGAGCTTCAGCCCCTGGCTGACGAGGTACGCAGCCTGCTTATAGAAAAGCTCTGCAACACGGGTGGGCACGTTGGCTCAAACCTTGGCGTTGTTGAGCTGACCGTTGCCCTGCACTACGTTTTTTCTTCTCCCCGTGACAAGCTCGTTTGGGACGTTTCTCACCAATGCTATCCCCACAAAATACTGACCGGAAGACGTGAGGCTTACGCTGACCCTGCTCTCTACAGCTTGGTTACCGGATTCACAAACCGGGCCGAAAGCCCCCACGACCTTTTCACCGTAGGCCACACCTCCACCTCCATATCCCTGGCTCTCGGTCTTGCAAGGGGCAGAGATGCCTCAAACGGGGACGAAAACGTTATTGCCGTTATCGGAGACGGTGCTCTCGGCGGCGGCCAGGCCCTTGAGGCTCTCAACTCCGCCGGAGAATACAAAAGCAATCTGATCATCATCCTGAACGACAACGACCAGAGCGTTGCAGAAAACCACGGCGGAATATACTCGACCCTGAGAGAGCTGAGAGAGAGCAACGGCTCCTCTGAAAGAAATCTTTTCTCCTCCTTCGGCCTTGACTACAGGTATCTGGATAACGGCCACGATACAATAAAGCTTACCGAGCTTTTTGAAAGCGTTAAGAACATAGACCACCCTGTAGTGCTTCACATAAGAACCGTGAAGGGCAAGGGCCTGCCCTATGCCGAGAGCGACCGTGAAAGCTGGCACTCCGGCGCCCCCTTTCACGTAGAAAGCGGCATCCCCAAAA
>JAFQNM010000144.1 GCA_017395885.1 Clostridia bacterium
CCTCTGTTGTCCGGGGCGAGGGCGAAATGGCGGTCATACGTGTTGGCGATAAGACGTTTATGGGGCAGATAGCAGGTGACATTCAGCAAACGGGCAGACAAAGTCCGTTGAAGAGAAGGCTTTCCGAGCTTGCAAGATCGATTGGATTTATGGGCTACGTGGGAGCGTTTATGATAGCCTTTGCATACCTGTTCAATTCGTTTTTTATCGATTCGGGAATGGATATGGCGCTTGTTAAGGAGAGGCTTTGCGATACTCAGCTTGTCATTTCCGAGGTGCTGAGAGCCGTAACGGTGGCAGTTTCAGTAGTTGTTGTGGCTGTGCCTGAGGGTCTGCCGATGATGATAACTGTTGTGCTTTCCTCCAATATGAAAAGAATGATGAAGGGGGGAGTTCTGGTAAGGCGACTCGTGGGGATAGAAACTGCGGGGAATTTAAATATTCTGTTCACGGATAAAACGGGAACTCTGACCACGGGCAAAATGAAGGTGGTAGGAGTTGCGGGAACAGGGTTTTCTGCAGATGCAGAAAATGACCGTAGGATCCCGAATATCAAGCTTATAAAAAGGTGTATAAGCGGAGCTTGTGCAGGCAGAACAAGCTCGACCGAAAAAGCACTTTGTGCTTTTTCAGGTTCGGGAGGCGTTGCGATAAGGCGCCTGCCCTTTGATTCAAAAAACAAATTTTCCGCAGGCATAGGGGCTGACGGGGTGTCGTTTTTTGCGGGAGCGCCGGAGGTGCTGCTGCCGGCCTGCAAGGGTGCATATGCTCCGGACGGAGGTGTGTGCAGTATGGACAGGGAGCTTCTGGGAGAGATAGGCCTTAGGCAGAGTGAATACTCAAGGAGAGCCTGCCGTGTGCTTTGTCTGGCCGTAGGGGACAAAGATTCCTTTGAGAGGGCTCTTTGCGGGCAGCTTTCCGGCCTTACCTTTCTTTCTCTTGTTGCCCTCAGAGACCCTGTGAGGAGGGACGTGCAAAGATCTGTCAGAGATTGTGAGGCTGCAGGCATACAAGTCGTTATGGTAACGGGAGATAATCCTGATACCGCCTATGCGGTTGCAGCAGAGACCGGTATAGTGAGAGATGGAAAAAGGAGAGTGCTGAGAGCAGATGAGCTTCATTCCATGAGTGATGAGGATATCCTTTCCGTGCTGCCTGAGGTGGCGGTGGTTTCGAGAGCATTGCCCTCAGATAAGATACGCCTGGTCAGAATAGCTGAGGAATCCGGCAGGGTAGTCGGAATGACGGGAGACGGGATAAACGATGCACCTGCCCTCAAGGCGGCGGACGTGGGCTTTGCAATGGGAAGCGGAACGGATATTGCCAGAGAAGCAGGAGATATCGTTATAACAGACGATTCGTTTCCCTCCATAACAAGAGCTGTGCTTTACGGAAGGACAATATTCCATAGCATACGAAAATTCATAGTATTTCAGCTTCTTATGAATCTTTCCGCCATGGGCGTATCGCTTATCGGACCGTTTATAGGGATAGACAGCCCGGTAACTGTAATACAGATGCTGTGGGTAAACATTATCATGGATACCCTGGGCGGTCTGGCCTTCGCCGGGGAGCCACCCATGAGAAGATATATGCTCAGAGGGAGCCCGCCGAGAGAAGAGAAGCTTGTTTCGGGAGCTATGCTGCGGCAGATAATGATAACCGGCGGATATACTCTTGCGCTTGGCCTGTTCTTTTTAAAGAGCACCTGGGTCAAGACTCTTTTCGGAGCTAACGAGCTGTATCATCTGACGGCGTTTTTTGCAATGTTCATTTTCTGCGGTATATTCAATTCCTTCAATGCAAGAACAGACTCCGTAAACATTTTTTCTCATATTGCGGGGAATAAGCCCTTTGTTTTTATAATGACGCTGGTGGCTGCAGTGCAGCTTTTGATCATCTATTTCGGAGGAGAGGTGTTCCGCTGTACGCCTCTTGCACCGATCCACGTTTTGTACAGCGGCCTCTTTGCGGTAACGGTTATTCCTGCTGATATGATAAGAAAACTGTTGTTTAAGGCTAAATAAAAGTAAAGGAGACGATTTTTAAATCGTCTCCTCAGCTTGTCGATAAAGTTATCGACAAGCTGCCTCAGGCTGTCGAGAAGGATGCAGATTTCGTCATTTCAAGTCCGTAGGCGTACAAAGGTACGACAGGACTTGAAAGGGCGAAAAGCTTGAAATCCCCTGAATATCAGGGGATTTCTTTAATACAGGGTGAGTTATACTATCAAGTGCAACAGGAAGAAAAAAATAGAAGTTCATACAAAACCATGGTAGAATAGAATAACCACAAACCAAACTACCCAAGGAGGAATTGTATGAACTACCATCATCTTACCATAGAAGAACGCTGTTGTCTACGGGAATATTACAATAAAGGATATAGTTATCGAAAAATAGCAGAATTAATAGGTCGGAACGTAAGTACAGTATCAAGAGAAATAATGAGAAACAAAAGCTTTATGAACGCGAAACCGGCATATTATCCGCATACAGCGCAAAAGAAGTATTTGTTAAGGAGATCCTATTGCCACCGAGGAATGTATCAGGATCCAGCGAAGTTGGAATATATCAAAGAGAAGTTGATAGAAACATGGTCGCCGGAGCAAATATCAAATACTCCTTGTGAGCTTGAAATGCCGTCGGTAAGAACGATATACCGTTGGATATACGAAAAGTATATAGATGTTAGTTTAAAGGTGTTGAGAAGGAAAGGAAAAAGCCGAGGAAAGAAGGAAACACGTGGAAAATTCAACTTAGGCAAGAGCATTAGAAAAAGGGAAAAGAGCGTCTACAAGCGTCAAGAATTCGGTCATTGGGAAGCGGATACAGTGGTATCAGGCAGAGGAAAATCCAAAGCTTGCTTTGCTACTCTTGCTGAGCGTAAAACTCGGTATTACATAGCAATCAAAATGCCGAATCGCAATGCTGATACAATGGCGCGCGCCATTGTATCAGCATTGAAGGAGCTGCCGAGTGAGGCAGTTAAAAGTATAACCTGCGACAGAGGAGCAGAGTTTGCCCAATGGGCATTCATTGAAGAACAGTTGAATTGTGATGTCTATTTTGCCGATCCGTACTGTGCTTGGCAGAAAGGTACAAATGAAAACCTTAACGGGCTTCTAAGAGAATTCTATCCTAAAGGCAGAAACCTTTCCAGGGTTAGTCCTGCTACTTTAAAAAAGAACCTGGCGTTGATCAACGCCAGGCCCAAAAAAGTCTTAGGGTTTAAAAAACCTATTGATTTGTTTGTTCTTTCTATCAATATGTGTTGCACTTAGTTTGACAATTCATCTTCCGCAGCCACAGCGCGGCTCGTTGTCTCCGTGTGAGCATTGCTTTTGTGATTGGGCGTGAGTCAGACTTCCAATGGTAGGCGGGCAAAATTCGCCAACAGGGAAGGCCATGGAGCGAAAAAGCTTGCATGGGTCGTTGTCGGTGGCCTCAATACACTCCTTTTCCGGAACGCAGTATTCGGTGGCGCTGATAAGATACTGAGCGGGGCGCTCAATTCGAACTACCGAGAAAAGGCCGAGAGTGACCACAAGCTTATCTCCCTCGGAGTCGCATACAGAGCCTCCGCTGACTGTGCAGCAAACTGCATCGGGAATATCCTCGCAACAGCAGCAGCAACGTACTCTCTGAGGTGCACAGACCACCTGAGATTTCAGAATAACAGGGTCTACCGTTTCAAGAACGGCAATGGGAAGGTTGGAGCCCTTCTTGCAGCCGCATCTGTCAGAGGGCGGGCAGAAGCCGGAGCATCCACCTCCTGCCTCGCTCTTGAAAACAGAAACGTTTCCCTCGCTGCCGAAGAGTATCACCTTTTTCTCAACAACGGCAATACCCTCCACCTCCTGAATGTTGCCGGGAGAAACGCATACCTCAGAAATAATGCGTATATAGATCTTTATATTCAGCTGATAAAAGCCACGGTTAAAGGGGACCGGATCAATGTCGATATATGACCAAACGATGCGTGCACATTTGGCGCGCACAGCACTGCCGCGCTCAACCAGCTCCTGTCCGTATTCCGTCAGAAAAACGCGAACGTCCTCGAAGCAGTCCTTGTCACGGCAGGAGTCAAGGATACGGTATGTATCTATGCATACCATTTCTTTTGCGGATGACTGACACTGTCTTATCTCAGACATATAATAACTTCCTTTCTTTGCATATTGCGCCTATAGCGGCGCGGGACGGCAAGGGCCGTCTTCATTTACATAGTATGCAGAGAATAGAAGATTGACAATCATAAGTCCGCATATATATAATCGGGAAAGCTTTCTGCCAGAAGGGAAAATCCTGCGAGAATAGCCGTCACAGCCTCCGTAACAGCAGACTCATCGGCACAGTCGCTCAGCTCATACGTCAGGGTAACGGAGCCGCTTTCCATATCTGAACGGTAGTTTTCAATATCTCCGCTGCAGTATTTCTTCTCCAGATAAGCTGCGAGAGTGTAGCAAAGTGCTGAAACGGCAGAGCAGAGGATATCTCTGCCGGCTGAGGCATACTCGGTGTGACCGCGGCAGCTGAAAATAAAGGTCTCACGGTATTTCTCAAAGCAGATCTCAGTCATAGCTTTCAAGAGCAGTCCTGCTCGAAGACCTTGCGGCATTGCTTCTTATATGAGCGAGAGCTGCGTCCTTTCCTTCAAATTCCATAAGCTCCAGCATGATTCCTGCCTGAGATGCACGCTCAGGGTCAAAGGCACCTATCCGATAAAGCTCAAGAGCCAGCTCATTTGCGGAAACTACAGAAAAGGCAGACTTTTTGTGTGCGTGGACCTTAAGATCGAAAACGGGCATCACGGCTCCCAGAGGAGAAAAGCTGTCCTTGGAGCAGTATATAAACTTAACAAAGCCGTCGTCTCCCGTAATACGGAAGCACCTGGGCATAGTGAAAAACTGGGAGATGAGGCAGATAACGATAGTGCATATCTCCTCAAACGCTCTGTAAGAGCCCGCAATCGCATCACGGGAGGTCTTGCTGCCCGCCTCCTGAAGTGCCGCAATGGCAGAGGCGGCAGTAACACCGCCGGAAACGCCTCCCTGAGAGAAATCGCGGTTTCCGCTCGTTTCCTTCAATTCATCTATCTTGTTCTTGAGAATGGAAACGTAAATATCCGAGAGCAAGGGCGTGCTTATGGGCATAATGGAGTCATTGGGATCGCCGGAACCCTGATAATGAACGAAGGGCCTGGTAAAATCGGCAAACTCCTTTTCGTTGAGAGAACCGTCTGCACGGACGAAATAACGTCTTTCAGCCGCCATTTTAGCGTTTTTAACAATGGCAGAGCCTAAGGTGTCAATGGAGAGCTGCGTGCTTTTCATTGCATCAATAACGCCAAAGCCGCAGGGAGATCCCTGAATAGGGTACAGCCTGTCGGTAACAAAGGGATATCTGCCGTGATCGTAAAATCCTCGCTTTGCATACCTTTCATCGTTTTCCGATGAGTAGAGAAGAATGCCGTTTGCAAACTTTGCAAGGTGGACAATCTCTCTGTTTCCGACAGACTTTTTATAGTACCAGTCTATAAGGGCGGATTTGTCCTTTGTGTCAACGGAGTCATCGTATATGTAACGGGAGGTGTCAAAGGTAGGGGAGGAGAGGCAGTCTGTGAGAATGGGATATCTGCTTCTGAGGGCCTCGTTATCCCAAAGCTCAACGTGGAAAACGTTGGCAGAATGCTGAATATCGGTAATGCCGGGCTCCCAGAATAGGTTGAGAAGATCTATCCTTCTGATATCAACGTTGCCTATTCCTCCGGAGAGTGAGGGATCCCAGAAAACGCCGTAGCAGGCGGTGCCGCTTTTAAGCTTGTCATACCAGCATTCGGAATAGGTGCTTTCAAATTTGTTTTCATCGAGAATAACGGGCAGAATATCGCTGAGAAGCTTAGCTGCAGCCGTATCTCCCTCCTCACGGGGGAGACAGGTAACCGAGGGCAGGCTGTCCATAGCATCTGCGTGCTTGTTAACAACGGAGTTGAAAAGCCATCCCGATGCAAAGGCATCGCCCTTGGTGCCCTCCAGATGTCTCATTCTCCACCACTGCTCGTTTTCTATAATACGGGCCTCCAGATTTGCCTTGCCCGCCTTGTACTCCATAAGAGTGGAATATGCTTCTCTCACCGTATCGTTGCTGATAGGGGGAGCCTTTCTTGATTCAGATTTAAAAAGATTCATTTTTAGTCCTTTCTTTAGTATGAAAAATAATCGTATATTGTCTTGTCGGCCAGAAGATCAAGAGGATCGTCCCCGTGGTCAGCCTGTGAAGGGGCAGACCTTGGCCGTATGGGACGGCACATGCAGAAATATCGAAAGCTGTCTGCGAAATGGTCCTCTCCGTCCGTATCCAGATCCTCGGGGCAGGTATCGGAGTAGGTCAGCAGGGGCAGCGTTCTTATGGCGTCTCTGCAGGTGTTGAAAAAATATACCATAGGATAACCGTCCTCACCAAAGGAGAGTCGGTAGTGGCATTGCATCCAGCCCGGAATGCGCTTGTTGTCGCCCGGATAAAAGTGAACGAGGTTTCTGTCCGCCGCCTCGATAATAGCATCGCCTCTTGATGCATCCCATATGGAAGGGTCGGCAACTCCGAAGATGCGGCGGTCCTTAAGCCAGCG
>JAFQNM010000145.1 GCA_017395885.1 Clostridia bacterium
ACTTCCCGTTGCGGTGCCGAGATAAAGCTCCAGGTGGAGCATTGTTCCTCCGTCAAGAGTGTTGCCGATGATCGTGGCAATATGCTGGCCCTGAGTAACCTTATCGCCCACCCGGAGAGAGGTGGAAATTTCACAGTATCTGGCAACGCTGCCGTCAGCGTGCTGAACGGCAACTGCAGCGGTACCGTAGTAGAAATTGGAGAGGTATTCTATAACCGTTCCTGATTGCATAGCGTAAACGGGAGTGCCGGAGCCGTTGGAAACGTAATAATCTATGGCGGCGTGTTGGCGGGTAGCGGTGCGGTATGCACCAAAGCCTCTGCCTGTGCCGATAACGGAAAGGATCTTTGCTCTTACAGGCTTTATCCATTCGGCAAGAGCCTTTTGCTGGAACGAAGCAACGAGAGCATCGGTTCCAAGAACGGTAAAGAGATTGCTGATAAGCCTTGTGGTCGTACCTGATGCGTCTGATACAGTTACGCAAAAATAGTAATCTCCGGATGCAAGCGAGCCGAATCTGACAGAATTGTTTAGGGCTGTTATGTCATAGCTCTTGGCATACGGCGCCGCAGAGGCAGATTGAAATACAACCGAGCCGTCTCGGCTGAGGATGCTGACCGTTACCCTTGTGATATTGTAGTTGGAGGTTATTGCACCGTTTATTGAATAAGCCTGAGAGGGTTCGAGAGAGATGGGGTCGTAGCTTCCGTTGCCAATGGAAACGTAAGAGGGAGTGCTCACTGTAAAGGGATTGTCCCAAAGAAGTCGGGAGGATCCAAGAGCATCCTTTGCCTTAATGCGGAATCGGTAGGAACCGGCCGCAAGAGAAGAAATATCGATCTCGTCCGAAAGGGATGCCAGATCAAAGCTCTGAGCGTTCGGAGAAACGGTTTTCTCCTTAACCGTGTCAAGGGAGGAGGCGTTGTATATTTCAACAGTAAGAGAGGTTATGTCAAAGCCTGAGCTTACGGTGCCCGCAACAGAGAAGGAATCTCCCACAGAAACGTTTCCAATGATGCTGCCGCCGTCATAGGAAAGACCGTTCTTGACTTTGATGGGAGAGCTTCCCACCATGATCTTTTTGATGAGAAGGGAGTCAGATGCGTTGACGGAGCTGTCCTCGTTAATGTCAAAAATTGCCGTGCTCTCTGCAGAAGAAAGGCCGGAGATCTGCCTGCTGAGTGAAAGAGAGTCAATGGCGGTAATTGCACCGTCAAGGTCAGAGTCTCCTATAATAACGGAGGGGGCAGAGGCTGGTATAAGGCTTTTTGCTATTGCTTCTGCTTCGTCTGCAGTTTCAGAAAGTGCAACGGCATAGATATACATGCAATCGTCAGAGAAGTAGTGCTGGAAGGGGTCAATACGTATCTTATAGGTGCATCCGGTCCAATATGAAGCTTCTGAAAGGTCAACTATCTCATAAGCAACCGAGCCCTTCTGAGCATAGAAGGAGTAGCAGGCATTTGCGCTGTCGTAGGGCTGACTTGTGGTAGATAAAAACAGCTGAGTTTTTGAGGAATTGGTATTTTCAGCGTCAATTTCATAAACAAGTGTTATGTATTTGTGTGTGTCAACAGAAATGCCGGCACTCGTATAGTCAAGATAGAAAAAGGGGTCCTCACCTACAGAGCATACCTTGAGTGCAGCCTTTTCAGGGGCAAAGGATACAGAGGTGTTGTATGTAGAAATAATGGAGAGAGGGGCATCGCTGTTGAAGATCAGGTGTCTGTAATCCATGCGCTCAGAGGTGGTGGTTGGGGTAACAAACCGCTTAACCATAGCCTCAGCCTCGCCTGCGGTCTGGGCAAGTCCCACAGCATAAACGTACATACAGTCGCTCCGGTCAAATGACTGGAAAATATCAAGACGGAGCTTGTGAACGTTGCCGGTCCAGTAGGAGGCTGCAGAAAGATCGATTATCTCATAGCAGAGATCTCCCTTCTGAGCATAGAAGGAGTGACAGGCATCGGGACTTTCGTAGACTTTGTTGGAGGTAGAGAAGAACACCTGAGTTTTTGAGGTGTTTGTGTTGGAGGCCTCCACCTCGTAAACGAGAATAACGTATGTGTGAGCTCTTGTTGAAAGGGCAGCCGCCGAATAGTCAAGACGAACGAAGGGGTCTGTGCCTGTTGAGGAGACCTTCATGGCAGATCTTTCAGAGTCAAAGGAAACTGAGGTATTATTGGTTTCAATAATGGAGAGAGAGGATTCGTTGTTGAAAAGCCAAAGCTTATAATCCTCCGGCATTGCTGCTATAACAACGGTGCCGGGGAAAAGTGATAGTAAAACGGCAATGCAAATAATAACGGAAAGCATTTGCTTCAAAATAAGCTTTATCATAGAGGTCTGCTCCTTTCTGTTTTAAAATGAGCTTATATGCTAATTGTAACACGAAAAGTGATAAAGTCAACAATAATATGAAAGAGAAAAGGAAAAGACCTCCGAAAAATCGGAGGTCTCGATTTTGAGAACTGATTAGTTAAGCTCTGCGAAGTACTTGATTGTACGAACCATCTGGCTTGTGTAGGAGTTCTCGTTGTCGTACCAAGAAACAACCTGAACCTGGTAGGTATCGTCATCGATCTTAGCTACCATTGTCTGAGTAGCATCGAAGAGAGAGCCGTAACGCATACCGATAACGTCGGAGGAAACGATTGCATCCTCGTTGTAACCGAAGGAGTCGGAAGCAGCAGCCTTCATAGCAGCATTGATGCCTTCCTTAGTAACGTCAGCACCCTTAACAACAGCAACGAGAATAGTTGTGG
>JAFQNM010000146.1 GCA_017395885.1 Clostridia bacterium
CCGATAAGCCGAATTATTAAAGTTTTCGCCCGCCTTTTTCAAAAGGCGGCAGGGTCAAGGGGCGGAGCCCTTGGCGCCCTCCGCAGAGGGCGAAACACTTTTGCCGCACAACAGGGGTGCAGGGGGTGTAACCCCCGCTCGCCCTCCGCAGAGGGCGAAATCTCTTTTTGCCACTTAATTCTGTGCGGATTCCTTTAACGTTTGCACAGCTTCAAACTCCACGTTAAACCGGAATTTGAATAACGTTGTGTGCCGCTTTTTTATGGATAGGGGAGAGGCTTTGTGGTATAATAGCATTAACGGGGGTGATCAAATGATCTATACAGAAGACACGAAAAAAGCTCTTAAGCTATGCTTTGAGGCTCACCGGGACCAGCTGGACAAAAGCGGAATGCCTTACGTTTTCCATCCCTTCCATCTGGCAGAGCAGATGACCGATGAGGATTCTACCGTCACGGCTCTGCTCCACGACGTAGTTGAGGACACTGAGCTTACCTTTGATGAGCTTCGCAGCATGGGCTTTTCGGAGAGGGTCATCTCGGCGCTTGAGCTTCTCACCCACGACCCCGACGTGCCCTATACGGACTACGTTCTGAAGATCAGAGAAAACCCTCTGGCACGGGCCGTTAAGCTTGCAGATCTGGGCCACAATTCCGACCTTTCAAGGCTTGACACGGTTGACGAAAAGGCGCTTTCCCGCAGAGAAAAATATCTGAGGGCCATAGAGCTTCTCACTGACTGACGCAGCAAAAAGTGACACCCTTAGCAGGTTGGTCTTATCCCTAAGACCAACCTGCAATGATATCAATTTGCAAAGCAGATTAAAAATACTCCGTTGTAAAACAACGGAGTATTTTTATTTATAAAGATATCGGTAGTCTGAAATCTGCCAAAGGGCAAAGCTTTCAGCTTTCAAAGGAAATATTGTCCTCAGGCACGTATTCGTAGCAGGTGACCTCAACCTCAATGAGTCTTCCGTCTCTGGAAACGGTAAAGACGAGCACGTCGCCCACCTCGCTCTCGCTGATGATCTCCTTAACGTCTGCCGTTGAGCTGATCTCGATGCCGTCTATGGCGGAGATCCTGTCGCCGTACTCCAGAACGTCCTCGTTGTAGCCCTCCTGCACGCTGGTGACGTACACGCCCACGGTGTCACTTCTGAAGTAATAGTATGCGGTGAAGGCATCGGTCACGTCCGTGAGGCTGATGCCTATATGGGTCTTGCCTGTAACGTAGCCGTGCTCCTCAAGCTCCTCTGCAACGTTCACCGCCTCGTTAACGGGAATTGCAAAGCCCAGGCCCTCAACGGTAACGTCTGTGGTTTTGGCATTGACGATGCCCACAAGCTCGCCCCTTGTGTTGAAGAGGCCGCCGCCGGAGTTTCCGGGGTTGATGGCTGCATCTATCTGGATAAGGGTCATTTTGTTGTTCTCAACGCTGATCTCACGGTTGGTTGCAGATACGATACCGCTGGTAACCGTGCCGCCCAGCTCGCCGAGGGGGTTGCCCACGGCAATTACCTGCTCGCCTACCCTAATGGAGTCGCTGTTGCCCACGGTGGCTGCCGCAAGTGCCTCAGCCTCCACCTTGAGAAGGGCAATATCAGAGTCGTTATCGCTGCCGATGATCTCAGCATCGTATTCATCTCCGGAGTTTAAGCGGATCTTGATGGCATCAGCCATTTCTCCGCTGTCCGAATCGGTGATAACGTGAGCGTTTGTTATAATATATCCGTCTGTGCTGATGATAACGCCGCTTCCTGCACCCTCCTGAACGTACTGATAATGTCCGTAGTAGGTCATGTTGAACTCGGTGGTTATCTCAACAACGGAGGCGCTGACAACGGCGCAAACGTCGCTCAGCTCATAGTTTCCCTCAAGGGTGCCGATGACGGGGTCATCCTCTGTGTCCTCCTCCGTACGGTTGATAACGAGCTCGTCGTCCTCATCATCCTTTTCGGGTGGAGCAACGGAGCTGTTCTCGCCGTCATCAGAGCCGAGTATGCCCAGGTCTCCGGTTACGAGAAGGGCGCCCAGCATACCTGATGCAAATGAGAGAAGCACTGCGCCGATAAGTATGAAGACCAGCGCCGCGGTTGAAAAGGTGCGAACGGTCTTTTCCTTTTTCTGCTTTTTGGCAGGGCTGCCTTGTTCCGTAGCTGAGGGCTCGGCGGCGGGAGCAGAGAAGGAGCTTTTTGGAGCAGAGCTGTAAACGCTGTCTCTTGCGTTCTCATCAGAGTAGGGGGGAGCGTATCTGTATTCGCCGCTGTGGGAGAAGCCGCAGGGCTGAGAGCGCTCGGCTGATTCCGGCTGCTGAGGCTTTTCGGGGGCAGAGCCTTCGCCCTGCTCATTTGTATATCCGTTGTTATTGAATTCGTCCATATGAGGATCCTTTCTTTTCGGGGATTATTACTGTGTGCCTTATTATATTGCCCCAATGTGACAGTTTTTTGAAGACAAAAGGAAAAATGCTTGAAAACATTGAGGAAATTTAAATACTGTACTCAATTTGGAAATCAAATGTACAAACCGAGCGCCATTGCACCGTAGGCAATGATAAGGCAGGCGGTTATGGCTGCTGAGGGAATGGTAAAGGCTCCGAAAACGGAGAGAGCAAGAACGGCCGTTGCCAGAAAAACGGTAACCGCCGCCGCAGCACGCCACGGCCTTTTCATGGCGATGAGCATTGCACCGTAGGCAATGAAGCTGACAGCCATAAAAATAAAGGAGTAAACGGCGCTTCTTGAGGGGAGCAGACCGCCAACAACACCAACAAGGGCAATGAGCGCAAAGGCGCTGACCGTGTTGAGCCTCTCCGATGCAAGCACCGCAAGACCGCCGACCATAAGGCAGGCGGTCACCACCGTCATAAGAGTGCCGCTGAGTGCCGAAACGGAAAAAGCAGCTCCGATTATCTGTATTATTTTTGAGGCAAGGCCGAGGGATATGATAAGGCGCCCCATCAGCGCTTCTTTTTTTCTTCTTCGTCTTTTCTGTGCCATAGCCGTCTCCGTTCAGAAATATAGAATAATTATACCGCAAAAAAACTCCTCCGTCAACATTGACAAAGAGAAAGGTGCAAAGTATAATTTTAATGGTAGGAAAGGAGCGGTGAAAATGAAGGAACAGTATACGAGAACGGCCCTTCTCTTGGGAGAGGACGGTGTTGAAAGGCTTCGCCGTGCCAGAGTTTGCGTTTTCGGCATCGGAGGCGTGGGCGGAGCGGCAGCAGAGGCTCTTGCCAGAGCGGGAGTGGGCTCAATCGACCTTGTAGATTGCGATAAGGTCTCCCTTTCCAATATAAACAGACAGATAATAGCCCTCCACTCTACTGTGGGAATGGAAAAGACTGCAGCGGCGGCTGCACGTATCGCAGATATCGACCCGGATATAACCGTCACCTGCCATAATATATTTTTTCTGCCGGAGAATGCGGGAGAATTTGATTTTTCCGTTTATGATTACGTGGTGGATGCAATAGATACGGTTTCGGGGAAGCTGGCTATCATTGAGGCGGCCGTCAAGGCCGGAGTAGGAGTGATAAGCTCAATGGGAACGGGAAATAAGACAGACCCTACGGCTTTCACCGTTTCGGATATATATAAGACAAGCGTGTGTCCTCTTGCGAGGGTAATGAGGCGGGAGCTGAAGAGCAGAGGCATCAAGCACCTGAAGGTGGTGTGGTCTCCTGAGGAGCCGAAGAAAACAGATACCCCCGGCGGCTCAAGAAGAAGCATCCCGGCAAGCTGCTCCTTTGTGCCCCCCGTGGCAGGATATATCCTGGCAGGAGAGGTCATTAAGGATATCGTGTTGCCCGAAGGCTGAGCCGGAGAGAAGGATCGTCCGCTGCTTGAGGTTTTTCGGCTTTTTTGAAAAAAACAAAAAAATCAACAAAGTGCGGGCGAATTTTGCCGACAAGAGAGGAAAGTTATAATAAATTATTACAAATTTGACTAAAGCGGTTGATTTTTATACAGAAATCTGATATAATCTTTCAAAGATTGTTAACGTATTTCAGCATTTTTTCAGGATGCGTAATATTTTCGCAACAATCAATGTAAAATACACCGAACAGGTATATATTTCAAGGAGGTACAAAATGTTTTGTCCTAATTGCAACCAGCAGCTTGAAGACGGAACCAAGTTCTGTGTTCACTGCGGTACTAAGATTCCCGACGAAGCACCCGTAGCAGAGCCCGCACCTGCAGCAGAGCCCGCACCCGTAGCAGAGGCTCCCGTAGCAGAGGCTGCACCTGCAGCAGAGCCTGCTCCCGCTTACGAGCCTGCTCCCGCACCTGCTGCTCCCGAGGAGCTTCCCGATGAGTCTCCCAAGAGCAAGCTTCCCAAGAAGGCTCTCACCTTCGGCGCAGTCGCAGCAGCAGTTATTGCTGTTATCCTCATCATTGCAATGCTCCTTCCCGGTGCAAGCAGTGTCAGCTACCTTATGTATGTTAAGGATGAGGAAATTATGTTCGCAAAGAAGCCCGGCGCTAAGGCTTGGCAG
>JAFQNM010000147.1 GCA_017395885.1 Clostridia bacterium
ACCCAACAGCTACGATAGCCTGAAAAAGCACCTGAGGGAAAAAGGCTTCACCGATGAGGAAATGGTGGCAGGCTACCTGTGCCAAAGAAGCCGCAAAAACGAAAGCAATACGTATGATTGCTTCAGGGGAAGGGTAATGTTCCCAATAATAGACGTGGCGGGTAACGTGGTTGCCTTTGGCGGCAGAGTTCTGGATGATTCTCAGCCAAAATATCTTAACTCCTCTGACACCCCTGCGTTTAAAAAATCGAGAAACCTTTTTGCATTGAATTATGCAAAAAAATCAGAGGAGGATTTCTTTATCCTTTGCGAGGGATATATGGACGTTATCGCCCTCCATGCCGCGGGATTCACCAATGCGGTGGCAACTCTTGGAACGGCAATAACCCCCGAGCAGGCAAGGATAATGAAAAAGTATACTGATAAGGTTGTGATCTGCTACGATAGCGATGAGGCGGGCCAAAAGGCGGCCGATAAAGCAATGAGGCTTCTTTCAGAGGTGGATATTGCTGTTCGCGTCATCCGTATTCCGGGAGCAAAGGACCCGGATGAGTTTATAAAATCTCACAGCAGCAGAGAGATAGGCGCCGTGAGATTCAGAGAGGTAATAGAAAGCTCAAAAACTCCGTTTGATTATAAAATATTTCAAACGCTCTCCAAATACGATATTTCCGATGCGGATTCAAAGGTCAGAGCCGCAAAAGAGCTGTGCTACGCCATTGCCGATATCCGCTCAAAGGTAGAGCAGGATATATATATACAAAAGGCGGCAAGGGCTCTTGAGGTCGATCCTTCGGGAATCGCAGCCGACGTTCGGGGAATAGTAAGGAGCAGAGCTGCTGCTCAGAAAAAGAAGAACAGGGAGGAGCTCATCCGAAATACGTCCCGTCTCGGAGATAGGGTGGACCCCGATTTTGCAAAGGAAAAGCGCTCAGGCGTTCTGGAGGCAGCCGTTCTCGGCCTGATGCTATACAGACCCGAGTATATAAAAACAGATGCAGAAAAGAATCTTCTGTGCGCGGAGGATTTTTATTCCGAGCTGAATCGCAGGATCTATATAAAGATCCGTGAATGCTATGATAGCGGAGGCTTTGACTTTGGCATGCTCTCAGGCTTCTTCTCCCAGGAGGAGATATCCAAGGCAACGGAGATGGTATCAAAGCGAAAAATGCTCTCAAACAACAGCCAGCAGGCCTTTGAGGAGGCGGCTGCAGCTTTGAGAGATGAGGCAGAGCGTATCCGCGCCAAAAACAGCGGAGACGATATTGACTCTGTCATAGCAAGGCGAAGAGGCCAGATCAAAAAATGAAAAATAAAGAGAAAGGATCTTTTTAAAATATGGAACAGGAAAAGAAACAGTTTGATATCAAGGCGCTTATCGAAAAGGGTAAGGCCAAGGGCTCCCTTTCCAATGCAGATATCATGGAGGCACTGGAGTTCGCAGATTTCGATATCGACCAGATCGAAAGAGTGTATGATCAGCTCGAGGCGAACGGCATCGAGGTGACCACCTATGAGAACTCTGCAGAGATCGAGGAGATCGAAAGCGAGGTAGGCCAGCTTGAGAGCGCCGAGGATATGGAGAAGGTGCTCCAGCAGGAGGGTCTTGTAATTGATGACCCTGTCAGAATGTACCTGAAGGAGATCGGAAAGGTAGCACTTCTTGATGCAGATAAGGAGCTTGAGATCGCCGAAAGAATGTCCAACGGAGATGAGGCTGCAAAGCAGATGCTCATAGAGGCAAACCTCCGTCTTGTTGTAAGTATAGCAAAGAGATACGTGGGAAAGGGAATGTTCTTCCTTGACCTTATCCAGGAGGGTAACCTGGGTCTTATGAAGGCCGTTGAGAAGTTTGACTATACAAAGGGCTATAAGTTCTCAACCTATGCAACCTGGTGGATCCGTCAGGCGATTACCAGAGCTATTGCCGACCAGGCAAGAACAATCAGAATACCCGTTCATATGGTGGAGACCATACATAAGGTTTCCCGCTATCAGAGACAGCTTCTTCAGGAGCTTGGCCATGAGGCAACTCCCGATGAGGTTGCAGAAAAGATCGGAATGTCTCCCGAGAAGGTCCGTGAGATCATGAAGATAGCTCAGGACCCTGTTTCTCTCGAAACACCTATCGGTGAGGAGGAGGACTCCCACCTTGGAGACTTTATTCCGGATGACGATTCTCCCGCTCCTCAGGATGCTGCATCCTATGCAATGCTCCGTGAGCAGATCAGAGAGGTGCTCAACACACTCACCCCCAGAGAAAATCAGGTGCTAAAGCTCAGATACGGACTTGAGGATGGCAGAACACATACTCTCGAGGAGGTTGGAAAGAAGTTCAACATCACAAGAGAGCGTATTCGTCAGATTGAGGCAAAGGCTCTCAGAAAGCTTCGCCACCCCAGCAGATCCAAGCGTCTTAAGGATTTTCTTGATTCCTGATAAGCTGTATACCCGGTGTCGGGAAATGATGAAAATGTTAATTTTTTGATATGAGTACTGCTAAACAAAAAATAAGATTTTTGTGGTCTTTGACCGAATTTTCTCCATAAGATACAAAAAGCATGGAGCTTAATGTGTGATTTACACAATTAAAATCACATTTGAAGCAAAAGGTGTAAATTTGGGAAGGTCAAAGGAGCAGTGCAGCCGTAAATTTAACTTGACATAAACTAAGGTTTGATGTAAAATATTAATGTTAATGATGCGTAAATACGCTTTGAGGAGGACTCTCAAATGAAAAAGAAGCTTGTGTGTATCCTGCTTTGTGCAGTAATGCTTTTCAGCGGTCTTATGAGCACAGGATGCTCGTTAACCACCGGTGATGCTACATCTTCGGATACATCAGGTACCAGTTCAACAGACTCTGCCCGTACCAGCATGACTCTCAGCCTTTGGGTGCCCGTTGAGGAGGGCACAACAGAGGAGGCTCTCTATCTCGTAGAGTCGGCGATTAATGTTGTAACACAGAAAGAGTTTGACACAGCCATTAAGCTTTACGGTATTCCCGAGGACGAGTACGACGATCTCATGAAGGAAAGAATCGCCTTTATAGATAAGCGCGTTATCGAGGAAGAAGAGGCAGCAAAGAAGAAGAGACAGGAGCAGATCGCAGCAGCTCAGAAGGGTGAGACTATTGTTGAGGAAACAACAGAGTATGTCAACCCCAATATGGACGGCGATTACAGCCTTGTTGTAAGAGGAGCTGTCGGATATACCCCCGTTGAAAGAAACCAGCTTGATATTTTCCTTGTACGTGGCATGGATGACTACAATTACTATGCAGACAGCCTGTACGTAGAGAACCTTAGCGAAGAGCTCAACGGCTCCTCCAAGGTGCTCAAGAACTATATCTATACAGATTTCTTCACAGCAGTAACACGAAATGACGGTATTTTTGCTATACCCAATAACCATGCAGTAGGCGAGTATACATACTTCCTTGTAAACAAGCGCATTGCAGAGTCTGAGTATCTTGATGCTACAAAGCTCATAAGCCTTTCCGCTTGTAACGAGGAGGGCTTCATAGATGCGATCGCACAGTATTACGAGGGCGTAACTCCCGTATACGGCAACTATATGCCCAACTACTACCAGTTCTGGAATGGCGACGGAGATATCAATAAGTTCTCCGTAATCACCAGCCGTGTAATGAGCGATACAACTATCGAGACCGTTAAGTTCGAGAACGTGTTTGCAAACCCCAACTTCACCACAAACTATGGCCTTTATAAGAGCTTCAAGGATAAGGGCTACGTAAGCACATCCGAAACAGTGCCTGATGAATTTGGCGTTGGATATATCACCTGCACAGCAGACGAGATCAAGGAATATGCAGATGATTATGAGATCCACGTATTTGAGCAGCCTCTCGGCTACGCAAGCGATTATACTCAGGGCATGTTTGCAGTAAGCTCCTTCACAAAGAGCCTGCCTCGTTCTATGGAGATCATCACTCTCCTTAATACAAGCACAGAGCTCCGTACCATTCTTCAGTACGGTGTAGAGGGCACACACTGGAAGTATGATGAGGAGGATTCCGATATCATCGTTAAGCTCGATACCATTGTCAGCGATACAGATATCACATATAATATGAATCTGTTTGATACCGGTAACGTGTATATGACATATCCCACATATGGCGAAACACTTGACGAGTGGCAGACCTCCAAGGATCAGAACCTTGATTCTTATCTTCCCGCAACCTACTACTTCATGGCTAATAAGAACCTTGAAGGCGATGGACCCATTTATGTAAATGAGTTCAATAAGGATAAGTTCGAAACACTTGATAAGTATAGCGCAGAGATGTTTGCTAGAATCGAAGCAATGACCGCAGAAGAGTTTACCAGCTCCATTGAAACACTCAAGAATGAAGTAAATAAGCTTGCGGTATTTGACCAGCTTGTATATACACCTACCGAAACTGATTCCTCCAAGGGTAAGACACCTGATCAGGGATGGGAGCCTGAGGGATCCCTCACCTATATCTGGCAGCAGTACCTTAAGGTTGTTCTCGGTGACGATTCCAGCGAAGGCTGATTTGATTGATCAATAAAAAACCGTTGCGATTATCGCAACGGTTTTTTTGTAGCTTGCAGCTCCAAGCTCCGATTTGACAGGAAGCTTTAATTTATATTAACCGTAGGTGCGGATATGGAATCAGCCATTACAAGTTATCCTGCCCGATAAAGAGAAATATGAAAATTATTGAGTTTGACCACAAAAAAGAGAGATGCGGGGTGCATCTCTCTTTCATCGTTATGCGGTGACTATTTTGCTTGCGTCGGTAAGATCAAGGAGCTTAACGGCATCCTCACGCATTTTATACTTAAGGATCTTTCCGGCAGCATTCATGGGGAAGGAGTCAACAAAAGCAACGTAGCGTGGAACCTTGTGCTTTGCCATATGATCGAGAACGTATTTCTTGATCTCCTCCTCGGTGGAGGTCTCTCCCTCCTTGAGGATAACGCAGGCCATGATCTCCTCGCCGTATGCTTTATCGGGCACGCCGATAACTTGAACGTCAGATACCTTGGGATGAGTATAGATAAAGTCCTCAATCTCCTTGGGGTAAATGTTTTCTCCGCCGCGGATGATCATATCCTTGATTCGGCCTGTAACCTTGTAGTTTCCGTCGGGAAGCCTGCGGCAAAGGTCTCCGGTGTGGAGCCATCCGTCCTTGTCGATAGCCGCTGCCGTGGCCTCAGGCATTTTGTAGTATCCCTTCATAATGTTGTAGCCGCGTGCAACGAACTCTCCGTCGCAGTTGTCGGGCAGATCCTCACCTGTCTCAGGGTCAACGATCTTGCATTCAACGCCGAAAATGGGGGAGCCAACAGTATTGACTCTTGTTTCGATTGTATCTGTAGTTTTGGACATAGTAGTAGCGGGAGAAGCTTCTGTCTGACCGTAAGTGATGCAGATATCTCTCATGTTCATTTCGTTGATAACCTGCTCCATGACCTTAACAGGGCAGGGACTTCCGGCCATAATGCCTGTTCTCATGTTTGAGAAATCGGTTGTCTTGAAATCGGGATGAGAGAGCATTGCAATAAACATAGTGGGAACGCCGTGGAAGGCGGTTATCTTTTCCTTTGTGATGCAGGACAGGCCCTTTGAAGGTGAGAAGGCGGGAATGGGGCTCATTGTAACGCCGTGGGTAATGGAGGCGGTCATAGCCAGAACCATTCCGAAGCAATGGAACATAGGCACCTGGATCATCATGCGGTCTGCTGTGGAGAGGTCCATGCAGTCTCCGATAGCCTTGCCGTTGTTAACAACGTTGTAGTGTGTCAGCATAACGCCCTTGGGAAATCCTGTTGTGCCGGAGGTGTATTGCATATTGCAAACATCGTGCTTGTCGATCATAGCGCAGCGGCGGTAGACCTCCTCAACGGGAACAGACTCACCGGCCTTGAGCGTTTCCTCCCAGTTCCAGCATCCGGGCTGAGTAGATTCGCAGGTAATGATATTTCTGAGGAAGGGAAGCTTTTTGAAATGGAGGGGATGGCCCTTCTTTGCGTCCTTCAGATCGGGAAGCAGATCGTTGATTATTTTAACGTAGTCAGAATCCTTGTAGCAGTCGCACATAACGAGGGTGTGAGTGTCAGACTGGCGGAGCAGATATTCAAGCTCGTGGATCTTGTAAGCTGTGTTAACGGTTACGAGAACTGCTCCGATCTTAACTGTTGCCCAGAAGGTGATATACCAGGCGGGGATATTCGTAGCCCAGATAGCAACGTGGTCGCCGGGCTTAACGCCGAGTGCGATGAGAGAGCGTGCAAAGCTGTCAACGTCATCGCGGAATTCGGGGTACGTGCGTGTGTAGTCAAGGGTAGTGTAGCGGAAGGCGTACTGATCGGGGAATTCCTCGCAAACACGGTCGAGGATCTGGGGGAATGTGTAATCAATGAGAGTTTCCTTGGGCCAGATATACTGCCCCTTGCCGTCGTTAGATGTCTGGAGCCTGCCGGTAGACTTGGAGACGCCGGTGAACTGACTCATATAGTTAACGAAGTGAGGAAAAACGATACCCGAGCTTTGGAGATCGGGCATATATTTTTTCAGCCACTCAAGGGAGACGTAGCCTTCGTAATTGATGGATCGGAGAGCTCTCATAAAATCCTCAATGGGCAGATCGCCCTCGCCCATCATTCTGTATTCAACGCTCTCCCCGTTCATAACGGAGTCCTTGATGTGGGTGTACTTGATGTAAGCGCCCAGGTTCTCAACGGTCTTTGCGGCAGACTCACCTGCAAAGCGGTAAGGATGGTGAACGTCCCAAAGAGCGGCAACGTTATCGCTGCCAACGGAGTTCAGAACGTCTGCGAGACGTGCTGTGTTTGTATAAACGCCGTTAGTTTCAACGAGCAGGGTAACACCTGCAGCTTCTGCAAAGGGTGCCAGGATCTTCAATGTATCAATAACGGCAGTATCGTCGAAATCGGTGGTGGGCTCGGCAGTAAGATCGCCAAGAATTCTGATATATGATGCACCAAGCTTTTCTGCAAGAGCAATGTATTCCTTCAGCTCTTCAACAGTTTCAGCTCTTTTGTCCTCAAAGCGGAGAGCACAGCCGGAGGAGAGGCAGGGTATCTCAAGATTCAGCTTTCTCAGCTTGGCGATGGTAGAGTCGATCTTGGCTGCGCTGAAGGGCTCAGCGTGAACTGAGAAGATGTTGTCGCCGAGGCCGCGGAGCTCAATGCCGGAGAAGCCGAAGTCCTTAGCCATTGCATAAATGTCAGACCATGAGAAGTCAGGGCAGCCGAGTGTGGAGAATGCGAGTTTCATAGTGTTTGCCTTTCTTTTGTGGTATTTGCAGGAGAAAAACAAAAAACGCCTTCGCTCCTGCAGAGAATTTGCAAGAGACGAAAGCGAAGCTTCCGCGGTACCACTCTTATTGGCATATAAAATATGCCCACTTTGGGATACAAACATATCCGAGCCTGAGATAACGGAGGCAACCGGTCAAGCCTACTGCTGTTTCAGCCGACAGCTCAAGGGGGAGTAGCCTCTGTCTCAATTGTGTCTCGCACCGGCCGACACATCTCTGAAAGATCGACTTAGAAGCGTGATCCCTATCATTGCTTTGGTGGTATTTTAGCACA
>JAFQNM010000148.1 GCA_017395885.1 Clostridia bacterium
GAAATCAGACTCATCAATGATCTTTGCGTTCTTGATAAGCTCCTCAACCTCGGCAATTCTCGCATAGCACTTAGCCTGTGCATCTCTTGCCTCATCATACTCGGAGTTCTCGGAAAGGTCTCCGTGGCTTCTTGCCTCTGCAAGCTGTACCTTGATCTCGGGAACACGAACATCCTTCAGATATGCAAGCTCATCAACGAGCTGCTGAAAGCCTTCTTTAGTATAAAGTGTGAAATTTGTCTCTGCCATTTCTTTATATCCTTTCGTTATCTTACTTATTAAGCTCTGCTATTGCCGCCTGAAGCTGTGTATCCTCAGACTCGGGTATTGTATAAATATTGAAGCCCTCGGGAAATCCCGCTTCTATATCGGGCGCTATTCCCTCTCCGTCAAAGTTATCTGAAAAGGGAGGACAGTAGTATCTGTAGGTATATTTAAACGCCGTTCCGTCAGAGAAGCTTCTCGTTGTCTGCATGCTTCCCTTTCCGAAGGTGTTTTCGCCCACCAGCACGGCCTTTTCATAATCGCTGAGTGCCGCTGCAAACAGCTCTCCTGCGCTTGCGGTGCCGCCGTTAACGAGCACTGCTATGGGCACGTTGGTTTCGTTTTTATCAGAGGTATAAACTACCTCCTCGTTTCCGTTTTTATCCACCGTTCTGATAACGGGGCCCTCGGGAACAAGCATATCAAGAGTGGTACAAACGGAGATAAGCTCGCCGCCGGGATTGTTTCTCACGTCTATGATAAGCTTTTCGCAGCCCTCAGCCAGGAGGCTTTCATACGCCTCTTTGAACTGCTCGGGGGTTTTTTTATCAAAGGACGATATGGAGATTATACCGATGCTTTCATCTCCCTCGGAGACCTTATAGGAAACGGTATACTCTGTTACAAATCCGCGCTCGATGGAAAACTCAACAGTTTCACCGTAGCCCTCGCCGCGGGCCACAACGAACTCTGCAAGAGTTCCCGCCTCGCCGCGAAGTGCATTAAGAGCCATTGTATATCCGACGGAGGAAACGCTGACCATTTCTCCCTCGGTCTTTATATGGGTGATTATATCGCCCGTCTGAACGCCTGCCTCCATTGCGGGAGAATCGGGAAACACCTTGATTATCTGGATCATTCCCTGCTCGCTGTCCATAGCTACGCTGACGCCGATGCCCTGCATTTCCGCATTGGTATCGCTCATCAGTGCCTCAAACTCTTCCTTTGTAAAATACTCTGCATAAAGGTCGCCGAGGCCATACATATATCCCTTAATCATGCTGCTTGCGAGGGCATCCTCATCTACCTCGTAAAGAAACTCCGCCTCCAGCATCTTATCTATCTGGCTGATTTTTTCATATGCCTCCTCAGGCACACCCTTTTTACCGCCTGACATCTCATTCATGATCGACTGGGTAACAAGCAGATATGTGGTCATAAACGTGGCCAGCACGAACATGAGCACGATCACGATCACCGTGGGAACGGGAACGCCGCTCTTTTCAGGCCTGCCTCCGGCAGCTCGGCGTCTTCTTCCGGTCTCTTCGACAGCGGCTTCAGGCGCCGATGCCTCAATCTTGTTTTCATTTTCTGACATATTGACAGTTGATCCTTTACCGGGAATTTTTAAATCAGCAGCCCGCTGCCATATAATCAAGGGCATTGACCTTTCGGCCGTTAACTCTGAACTCAAAGTGGAGGTGAACACCGGTGGAGAAGCCTGTGGTGCCTGCCGCCGCAATGGTCTGGCCCTTTGTTACCGTCTGACCGGTGGAAACTGCAAGGCTTGAGCAATGAGCATAAAGAGTAGCTCTGCCGTTACCGTGGTCAATAAGCACGTAGTAGCCGTAGCTATAGTGCCATGCCGCTGTTACTACCTGACCGTCGTTTGCAGCATAGATGGGGCAGCCAAGGCCGATGCCCGCAACGTCCACCGCATAGTGAGGCGCACCGTTAGGGTCGCGTCCGCCGTAATGGCAGGAGATATATCCCTTACCGGTGGGCAGGGGCCACATAAACTCTCCGTTTGCTGTTACCTGCTGGTTCCCTCCGGACTGCTGCTGTTGCTGCTGTCTCTCAAGGAGGATAGCCTCGATCTTGGCATCGAATGCCTTTTTCTCTGCCTCGAGGTTCTGATACTCCTGCTCGCTGATATTGATGCTGGCCTTAAGAGACTCAACGTGAGCTGCGGCCTCTGCTATGAGGCGCTCGCTCTCTGCCTTATCTGCCTCAAGGCCCACAAGAGTCTCCTCAAGGAGCGCCTTTGATGCTTCAAGATCTGCCTTCTGCTGCTCGAGCTCCGCCTTCTTCGTTTCGTAGGTGGTCTGGAGCTCCTTATCGTACTCGAGGACGGAGTTCACTCTCTCCACTCTGGAAAGAAAATCTCCGATATTCTCAGCTCCGATAAGTATGGAAAAATAGTTGACCGCACCGGACTCATGGTTTGAGCGCATACGGTTCTTGATCTTTTCCAGTGTTTCTTCAATAAGCTGCTCGTGCTCGGTGATAGCCTGCTCTGTTTCTGCTATTCGCTGATTCAGGTCCTCCACCAGAGCTGTTGCAGTTCTGATCTTATCGTTTACGGTATCCACAAGACTGCTGAGGCTGCTTCTGTATGCCTCGGTTTCTCTCTCCTCTGCAGAAAGAGAATTGATCTTGCCCATTAGCTCATCCTGTCTATCCTCAAGACGGGCGATCTCGTTCTGCATCTGCTGTATCTGTGCATCCTCTGCATTTACGCTCGGAGTCATGGGCATTGCCAGCAGGATACCTACGGACATTACCACCGCAAGAAATCCTGAGAGCATTCTCGCGAGGCACTTTTTTGTTTTATTTTTCATTTTGACCATGCCTTTCTTTGCATTTGTACCGCCCGAAAAAAGATGACGGTACGGCCTTTTTTAGCAGAGATCAGGACTTCAGATATTTTCTGAGAGATGCGCTGCTTCCGATAATACCGGTGATGATTCCCACTACCACAAAGCCTGCAAGCATGGGAAGCGCAATCGCTGTTCTGCTGATGATGGTTATGAAGGAAACGCTGCCAAGGGCTGTGCTTCCCACATAATTGTATATGAAAAACTCTATTACGTATGCAATAAGGCTTGCTATTACACCGATAATAACTCCCTCAAATATAAAGGGCATCGTTATGAATCCGTTGGTTGCACCAACGTATCTCATTACGGTGATCTCGTGCCTTCTCGCATATACTGACTGCTTTATCGTATTTATAATAACGAAAATGCTGACCACAAAGAGAATTACAAGGAACCAGCTGAATACGAGCATAATACCGCTCTTGAAATTCTCGATGGTCTTTGCTATCTCATAAACGCTTTCAATGCTGCGGACACCCTCGATCTCATTGAGCTTTGCCTCAAGATCGAGCACCTTTGTGCCCTCATCATCGGCATAGGTTACCTCAAAGGATTCACAAAGGGGGTTGTTCTCACCTGTCATATCATCGTAAACGCTGCCTCCGCCGCTTTCATCCTTCATCTTCTGGAGGGCCTCCTCCTTGGTGATGCGGTGACATTTATCAACGTTCGGAAGCTTTTTGATCTGGCTTTCAACGTCCTGCGTTTGCTCCTCATCCAGATCATACTCGCAGAACACCATAATAACGTTAAGCTTTGCAATATTATCAAGGTTAACGTTGAGGTTTGCCACAAGAAGAACAAAGGAGCCCAGCACCACGAGAAGGCTCATCAGCACCGCTACGGATGCAACCGACATTACGCCGTTTCTCCAGAGGCTGGTGAAGGCCTGCTTCAGAAAGAAGCCTGTGCTGTAGTGCTTGCGGGGAGTTTTTTGAGGTTTCTGTGCGCCTGTCAACTGAACATACCTCCCACTCTGTCCTC
>JAFQNM010000149.1 GCA_017395885.1 Clostridia bacterium
ACCCTGAATATCGTTTTCGTCAGCCATTCTGCCGAGATAATTCATCTTGGCATATCTCTCAAGGAAGCCCTCAGGCTGATGGTTAAACAGACCGCCGAGGTTAAGGCAGTTGACACGGACGTTTGCATGGCCGTACTTTGCGGCGCAAAGACGGGTGAGGTTCACCATACCGCCCTTATGGAAGAAATAGTCGGGAGAGCCGACAGCATCCATAGAGGGGTCATCCTCGTAAAGATAGGGGTTGGATCCGCAGATACCCATATAAGAGCCTATATTGATAATGCTTCCGCCGCCGATCTTTTCCATCTGATCGCCGAATGCACGGGTAATGGCAAAGAGACCGGTTGCATTTACTTCCATCGACTTTGCAAAGTTCTCCAAAGGATCGTCATACTCGTGCATAGGACGCAGCACCGAGTTATTTACGAGAATATCAACCTTTCCGTCACGCTCAACCATTCTCTGAAGAAGCGCCTTGATGCTTTCCTCGTCGGACTGATCGTAAGTATCTGCATATACGTTGGAAAGTCCCTTTGCGTTCAGCTCATCTGTGAAATTCTTACAATTTTCAAGACTTCTTGAAGCACAGCAAACGGTAGCGCCTGCCTCTGCAAGAGCAATTACCATCTGCTTTCCGTACCATCCTGATCCACCGGTCACAAGTGCGACCTTTCCGTCAAGTCTGAATCTGTCAATAATACTCATTTTATACCTCACACTCAAAAGAGAGATTTTACTGCTTCGGTAAGCACTGCGCCCGCTTCTCTTGTGAACACAGACGTTCCTACCTCATAACCGCCTTCATCAAAGGCTTCGTTTGTGAAAATATATCCGGGAAGTGATCCGTTTGTTACTTCAAAAACAAAGGTCTTCTCAACGGGAGAGGCTGCCTTCAGCTCAAGACCGTATTCAACGAATACCTCGCCCTGCATAGCGCAGATAAGGGTATCGCCAAGCTTGAGCGTGAGCACCTCACAGGGAAGCTCACCGCCGCAGATGCTGCCTGTCTGCTCATACTGCTCGGCATAGTAGAATTCGTTTTCACGTCCGAACATATCGAGCTCTGCATTTCTTTTTGCGATATAGTCATCGTCAGGCATCTCTGCAAAGCGCTTTCTTGCCGCCTCCATATCCTCTCTTGCCTTTTCAAGGGGCGGATATGTTCTGATGGGAAGCTCCACCTCCTTGGATCTCCATTCGATCTCAATATCGTCGGAAAACTCCATCTTGTTTATGGTATGATATACCTCAACACCAAGCGTAGCACCGACACGTGCCGCCTCCTCAAAGTTCTGTCCTGTTCTGTGGTAACGGGAGGACTGGTTTCCGCTGGTTCCCTGCGCAAACATGAATATTGCTTCGGGGAAAGCATATTTAAGGTAACCTCTGATATATGCGGGATAGTCCGCAGTAACAACAAGGCTTTCTGCATGGAGGAAGGTGGGATGAAGAGCATAGTTGAGAAGGATACCTCTCACAGTATCGTTCATATCCTTGACACAGATAACGTTAACGCTGTCATCCTGGAGACCGTTCTTTACTCTGCGGTTTCCTCCTACGCCCTGCTCCTTTCCGCAGTGACCGATGCCCGTTGCGATCTTTGCATCAAACATATTGGCCCTTGCTTCTGCTATGCACTCCTCAACCAAGGGAAGAAGCTCTGCAATATAGGAGGGATCGTTATCAAGTCCCTCTGCGATCTCAGAGGCGAGAGGTGTTGAGCACCATGGTCCGGAATGTGTATGGGATGAGGTAAACATAATGTTACCGTCAAATTTATCACGAATGATCTTGCAGTATTCCTTGCCGAAATAAAGAAGATCAAAGGTTAGCATCGTAACGCTGTCGCGTCCGTTATCAAGATGGAGAGCGACGCAGTACAGAGGATCGTGTACACCGATATTGGGTCTGGGGCAATGGGGATAGCCTGCCATCTCAACACCGGGCTTTGGAGAAATATCTCTGATAGCAATTCCTGCCTTAAGCATAAAAATACACCTTCTTTAAAATTTTAAAATGATCAGGCCTTATAGACCTTAATTATGTCGCAGCTTTTATCCATAACTACGATGTCTGCACGCTTCCCCACCTCAAGTGACCCTCTGTCAGAAAGCCCCATAAGGCGAGCCGCATTGGAGGAGGTAAACATAACTGCGTCATTTGCAGAATAACCGACGTTCATAAAGTTCTTGAAGACCTTATTCATCGTAAGCTTTGAGCCTGTAAGCTCACCGTCTACTATATTAACGTCGCTTCCCTCTTCGCCGTCAGCGCAGGCATCGGTTATACCGATAAGATTTTCAAGACCTACAGTTTTTTCTGCAAGTCTCAGCATTTCCGGACGGACGTGTATTCCGTCCTTGTCACAGATGATCTCATAGGTAATGCCGTCACAAAGAAGACAGGCAGCATTAAAATCCACCTCTATCGTACCGTCCCAGCGAGTGGGAGATATGGAAGCTCCCGTAGCATCGAACAGATGTGTTACGTTTTTGACGCCGCCGTCAACCGCCATTTTAACTTGATCGTATGATGCCACACTATGTCCGATACTGGGCACTATTCCCTTCTCGCAAAGGATAAAAAGCAGCTCCTCCGTGCCTTCGACCTCGGGAGCAAAGCTCACGTGGACCACCGTGTCGTCCTCAAACAGCTTCATATAGTCAGAAGGGTCAGCAACAACATCCCCCTCCTGTACCATCGAGCCGTATTTGGGATTAAGATAGGGTCCCTCAAGATGTACGCCGATAATGTTTTTAGAATTCTCCATCGCCGCTCTTATACGAGCAATTGCCGACACAGTATCCTCAATAGACATATCTCTGTACAGAGTTGCGCACATAGACGTAGTACCGTGGGAAAGATGATAGTCGGCACAGAAGGCAGGGTCCTCATAAAACCACTTATCACCGCCTGCGTGGCAATGGATATCAATAAAGCCGGGAACTATAATACCCTTTCCGAAATCAGTCTCCTGTCCTATGACCGGAGCTTCCGATCTGTCGCCGGAATAAACGATAATACCGTCCTTAACAGCAACAGCGCCCTCGGGATATACTGTTCTGCCAACGATCACTACACCGTAGATAGTATAATCCATCATCAATATCCCATAAGCTCATCACAGCCGAAGGGCTTAGCAGTTTCCTCGGAAACGTAAACGTCGCAGTCCATAAGCTGGAGGATAGAGGAAGGAACGAGGGGCGTTACCTCTCCGTAAAGAACGAGACGTGAGATCATTCTCTGCCATGTTGAGTAAGTTCCCATAGTCGTAATCGAATGCATCTCAAAGCGGTTCTTTGAGTTCTTAACGTCAACGGGACCGATGGTAAACGCTCTGGGAGGAACGTTTGCAATATCACCGGAGCAGCCAAAGCAACCGTGGAGAGAGTTCTGCATAATTGTCATGGGATGGAGAGTAACGATACGTGCCTCCATCTCAAGATATTCTTCAATGGGGGGACAACCGAACTCCGGTGTGCAAGGATCGATAAACGCAATATGACCTGCCCAACCGGG
>JAFQNM010000150.1 GCA_017395885.1 Clostridia bacterium
AGTGCTGGTACGTAACATGCGACTCCTACGTTACCATGGGCGACGGTACAGGTATCGTTCACATCGCTCCCGCATTCGGTGAGGACGATAACAAGGTTGGTAAGAAGTACGGTCTTCCCTTCGTTCAGCTCGTTGACGGAAAGGGTGAAATGACCGCAGAGACTGACTGGCCCGGCGTTTTCGTTAAGGACTGTGACAAGCTCGTTCTTCGTGCTCTCGACGAGAAGGGCCTTCTCTTCTCAGCTCCCAATTTCGAGCACTCCTATCCTCACTGCTGGAGATGTGATACTCCCCTTATCTACTACGCTCGCGAGTCCTGGTTCATCAAGATGACAGCAGTTAAGGACAGACTTATTGCAAACAACAATACCATCAACTGGATCCCCGAATCTATCGGTAAGGGCAGATTTGGCGACTGGCTTGAGAACGTTCAGGACTGGGGCATCAGCCGTAACCGTTACTGGGGCACACCTCTCAATATCTGGGAGTGCTCCTGCGGTCACCGTCACGCTATCGGTTCAATCGAGGAGCTCAGATCTATGTCTGACAACTGTCCCGAGACGATCGAGCTCCACCGCCCCTTCATTGATGAGGTTACTATCAAGTGTACAGAAAGCGGCGGCGAAATGAAGAGAGAAACAGAGGTTATCGACTGCTGGTTTGACTCCGGTGCGATGCCCTTCGCTCAGCATCACTATCCCTTCGAAAATCAGGATAAGTTTGAGGCACAGTTCCCTGCTGACTTCATTTCTGAGGCTGTTGACCAGACACGCGGCTGGTTCTACTCTCTCCTTGCTATCTCCACTCTTCTCTTCGACAAGGCTCCCTTCCGCAACGTAATCGTTCTCGGTCTCGTTCAGGATGAGGACGGCCAGAAGATGTCCAAGTCCAAGGGTAACGCAGTTGACCCCTTCACAGCTCTTGAGTCTCACGGTGCTGACGCTATCCGCTGGTACTTCTACACAAACTCAGCTCCCTGGCTCCCCTCCAGATTCTCTGACAGGGCTGTAACTGAGGGACAGAGAAAGTTTATGGGCACTCTCCAGAACACATACGCCTTCTGGGTGCTCTACGCTAATATAGATAATTTCGATCCCTCCAAGTACAGCCTTGGTGATTGCACGCTTTCCGTTATGGATAAGTTCATCCTTTCCAGACTTAACACTATGGTAAAGGGTGTGGATGCAAACCTTGCAGGCTACAGAATTCCCGAAGCTGCAAAGTGCCTCTCCTCCTTTGTTGACGAGCTCTCCAACTGGTACGTTCGCAGAAGCCGTGAAAGATTCTGGGGCACAGAAATGACTGACGACAAGATCGCAGCATATATGACCCTCTGGCACGTTCTCGTTACCACAGCCAAGGCTGCAGCTCCCATGATCCCCTTCATGGCAGAGGATATCTACCGCAATCTTGTTTGCACAATCGATGAGAGCGCTCCCATCTCCGTTCACTTCTGTGACTATCCTGAGGTAGACGAGGCTATGATCGATACTGCTCTTGAGGACGATATGGAGTTCATTCTCCAGGCAGTTACCCTCGGCCGTGCAGCACGTAACGGTGCTAATATCAAGAACCGCCAGCCTCTCTCTGAGATCTGCATAAAGACAGACAGAGAGGTCAGCGACTACTACCGTGAGATCGTTGAGGAGGAGCTTAACGTTAAGAAGGCTACTTTCACAAAGGACGTTTCTGCTATATCCTCCTACAGCTTCAAGCCTCAGCTCAAGACTGTAGGCCCCAAGTACGGTAAGCTTCTCGGCGGCATCCGTCAGTATCTTACAGACGTTGACGGCAATGCTGCTATGGCACAGCTTAATTCTACAGGCGCTCTTACCTTTGAGGTAAACGGCAGCCCCGTTTCTCTTACAAAGGAAGACCTGCTCATAGACGTTCAGCAGAAGGAGGGCTGGTTCTCCGTTGCTGAGGGTGAGCTTACTGTTGCTCTCTGCACAATTCTCACAGATGACCTTATTGAGGAGGGCTTCGTTCGCGAGCTTATCTCCAAGGTTCAGACAATGAGAAAGGACTCTGACTTTAACGTTATGGACAGAATCGCAGTTTGTGTTGTTGGCAGCGATAAGATCCGTGCTATTCTTGAAAAGGATGCATCCGACTTCAAGAGTGCAGTTCTCTGCGATGACCTTTCCTTCAAGGCTGGCCTTGAGGGCATCTCCAAAGACTGGAGCATCAACGGTGAGGCTGTTACTATTACAATCAAGAGATAAATGCAAAAATGCTGTCACTCAAGTGACAGCATTTTTTATAGCTTGATAAATTGGAAGCTGAAGAACCGAAGGCTGTCAAGCACTAATTGAAGGGGCTGATATATGCAATTAAAAATGGAGGATATAAAATCCTCCTTACATTATTTTCATTCATTCTCAATCTTTATAACCTTATAACCGGGTTTTCTTATGAGAATTCCGGTTTCTGTAGGAACAATTTCAACCTTATCGTTTTCATCCATGCAATAAAACTCCCGTATTTCCTTTGGGAGAGCTATCCTGCCAAGGTTATCTATTTTTTTTTGTATTCCGAATGTTATCATTTTTTCTCACTTCCGTCCATATACGCACAATCGTTGGTGTATGGATAATTATAACCCAATATACTAAGATTGTCAATAACAATTGTAGGTGATGGTTATGAGAGAAATACTTTCAAGGCGCTTAAAGGAACTGAGAAAAGAAAGAGGCCTTTCCCAGATACAGGTGGCGATCTTTTGCGATATTACGGAGAAAGCTTATCAGAACTATGAGCTTAAGACCCGTGAGCCGAAGCTGGAGATCCTTATTCGTATCGCCGATTTCTATAACGTTTCTATTGATTATCTTGTTGGCAGAACTGATATAAGGTAATATCCCACATAAATGACATATCTGCAAAAGCCGTACGATAGTAAACAAAAAGGTTGCCTTCGGGCAACCTTTTTTTCTTATTTTTTCTCTTTATAGATAAACACTTTTCTTGCAATATAGTTCCAGAAAAGGACGATGAGAGTTGCTGCCATTTTTGAAAGCATAAAGTGGAGCTTTAATATATCGGTGAGAAGATACATTATCACCATTGTGAAGCCGAGGCCGGCAACACCGATAACTCCATATGAAACGAACTCCCATACTCCGCTGACCCTGCCCTTCTCTCCGTTGAAAACGAAGAGCTTTGAAAGAGCAAAGTTTGTTCCGAGCCCTGCAAGAAAGGCAAATACTGCCGCCACAAGATAATGGGCTCCCAGTGTTGTTATAACATACTGCACAGCCCAATCCACCACGGTGGCAATGCCTCCCACAAAGGCATATCTGAAAAACTGGATCATTGAGTTCTTTGTTGGCTCAAAAAACAGCTTCTTCAGTTTAAAATGAAAAATCAGCTCAAACAGTTCCTTCATTACGACACCTTTTTCTTTTTACCCTTAAAGAGGCCCTTAATCCTTTCCAAAATATCGGAATCCTTCCAGAGCACAAATGCTCCCACAAGAAGCAGGCCGAAAAACGCAACTCTGAAACGGGCATAACCAAGACTTGCACTTGCCGCAGCGCAATATCCGCTGACGGTCAGAATAAACAGATCAAGCCAATTCGCCTTTTTCAAATTAAGTATCCAGCCAAGCACGTACAGAACGTATACTATTCCGAGATACGCCATATACAAAAGCTCAACCGCTCTCGTTACGGGAGTGCTGCCCATTACTGTGTTCAAAAACTCTCTGTTAGGACCGAACATGGTATTGAAAAGGCCCTTGATATTCTGCACCAGATATGCTCCGAAATGAGCCTTTATATATTCGTTTCCTATCTCGCCCTCAAGCACTCTCCTCTCGGAAAGGCTCATATTATCGAGATCACGGTCTGCATATCTTTCCTCATACTCCTGCTCAAACCTTGCTCTTGCCTCAGAAACTGCAATTCCCTCTACCTCGCTTCTCAGCACGGCAGAATCAAAATACATAAGATTGTGATTTCTCACGTTGCTCATTTCAAAAACGCCTGTCCTGCAATAGTTTCTGAAGGACCAGCCTCCGAATACTACGGCAAAAATAAGCACAGTAGCAAAAAGCGCTTTAAGGGGGAGCTTTTTCAGAATACACAATACCAGCACAAAGAGGCAAACAAGGCCGTTATAGTACATAAGTATCGGTCTTGTTGCAAGTGCAAAATTCAGCACTGCCACAAATATCAGAAAGCTCCAAAAGCTCTTGTTTTTTATGAATCTTGCAAGGAAATATGCACTCAGAACAAGAACAAAATAGAAGAATGAATCTGATATGGCAAAGCCTGTATATATGTATAAGGAAATATCAAGAAGATACAGACCTGCACATATAAGAGAGTATACCGGTCTCACGTTCATAATGAGGCAGATACGGTATACAAGGTAAAGCGTTGCCACTGCAAGCAAAAGCTGCACCACTACCACCGCTGTCAGGTTTCCGCCAAGGGCAAACACCGCCATCAGAAACAGAGGGTATCCCGGTGTTCTGTATCCGTCTGCCTCACCGCTCGAATCGGCAAAGCCCTTTCCCGCAAGCATATTCTCTGCCACACAGGTGTAGCTCTCCGTATCCACGGTGGTTATGAGATGATCATAGTTTACAATGGTGAACACACCGAGTAGCAAAGCGTATACCGCAAGGATGGCGATTATTGCGATCGTATAACGCTTTTTGTTACTTTGACTCATGGTACTCTTCCTCTGTATTTACGTTCCAAACTGCATCACGGTTATCAATTCCGTTGAGGATGCAGTTTACTGCCTCGAAGGATGTTACCATAGAGTGATCCATATTGTTATAACGGTGCTGTCCGTTTCTGCCGACGCAATAAAGATTTCTGAATCCGTTCAGATAATCCTTGACCTCATCAAGTCTGTCATAGGTATCAAAATAAGCAGGATACGCCTTCTTTACTCTCTCGCAATGGAAATCAAGAATAGCGCCCTTCTCGATAATACCCATTCTGCAAAGCTCGTCCTCTACAAAGCTGAGCCTTTCACCGTCTGCCATGTTCCAGAACTCGTCTCCCTCTGAACAGAAGTACTCAAGTCCCACCCAGACGGTGCTTTCGGGATCCTTTACCATATAAGGTGACCAGTTATTGAATATCTGGATCCTTCCCAGCTTAACGTCCTTTTCCTGAATATATATCCAACAATCGGGAACGATATCGTTCAGAGTTTTTATTTTTGTTTTATTGACAAGGTTGAGCCTGTTAACAAGTATTCCGACAGTTACGAAATCTCTGTAGGGCAAGCCGTTTGCTACCTCAGCAACGTTTGCAGGCACATCACCGGTCATTCCGTTTACAAGATCCTTAACGGGCATGGATGAGATGAAAACATCGCCCTCTGCAGTATGCTTTTCGCCGTTTTTATCAACGTACGCTACGGAGACTATACGGTCTCCCTCAGAATTGATCTCGCAAACGCTTGCGTTCATTATGATCCTGCCGCCAAGCTCTTCAATACGCTTTGCAGTAGTTTCCCAAAGCTGGCCGGGGCCGAACTTGGGGTAGATGAACTGCTCTATGAGCGAGGTCTCTACCTTTTTGTTCTTGGAGGGAATGATCTTTGAGAAAATATCCTTCAGCACTGCTCTGATAGAAAGGCCCTTTACTCGCTGAGCTCCCCAGTCTGCAGATATCTCAGAGGGATGTCTGCCCCAGAGCTTTTCGGTATAGCTCTCGAAGAACATAGAATAAAGCTTCTTTCCAAAGCGGTTTATATAGAAGTTTTCAAGAGAGTCTTCAGGCTTTTTGCAAATAGCGGAGCCAAGATAGCTGAAGCCTGCTACCATTGTAGTGCCAAGACCCATGTTCTTGATAGTATCCCACTTCATCGTTACGGGATAATCAAAGAAATGCTTTTTATAGTAGATTCTTGATACTCGTTCTCTGAGAAGCATTACCTCATCCTCTGATTCGGGATCGGGTCCGCCCTCGGAAAGCTCCTTTTCTCTACCAAGAAGCTTATCGTCAAAGGAAGGGGCTCCCTGCATGGAAAGCATTTCATCCCACCATTTCATAACTCTATCGTCCTTGGAGAAAAAGCGGTGTCCGCCTATATCCATACGGTTTCCGTTATGCACTACGGTTCTTGATATTCCACCGATGGCGCCCGATTCTTCAAGGATGGTAACCTTGCAGTCACGGTCAGCCTTCAAAAGCTCATACGCCGCCGTAAGTCCGGCAGGGCCTGCTCCGATTATAACAATCTCTTTCATAAGTTCTCCATTTCGTTGCTGCTGCAGATAAATACATTGTTCAGTATGTTACGGCCTTAAGCCATTAAAAAGTTCTTTGCTTAATACATTATTGTAACACATTTTTCTCTGCAAAACAATACCTATTAAGTAATAGGCTGCAGTTTTTACTAAATCCTTGTCAAGAAACTCCCTCCAGTCTCCAAATTCCGGTTTATCGGGAAGGGGAGAACGGTCGCTGAATGGTCGCTTTTTTGAAAAAAAGCTCCGCAAAAAACTTTAAACAGGTTTAGATAAAGGGAGCACACTCCCTTTATCTAAACCGGCAAAAGCCCCTCGCGGGGCCTTTGTTCAAAGGAGTGGACGCCCCTTGCCGATAAGCCGAATTATTATCCCCTTTTTGAAGTTTTTCGGGGGTCGTAGGGGGCCTTTTTAC
>JAFQNM010000016.1 GCA_017395885.1 Clostridia bacterium
GGAATTTGAATAATCGGAGAGAAATCGGCTATCGTGCCTTGCAATGGGAAAGAAAATATTGTATAATATTCTATTATAGTAATGCTCCAAAGGAAAGGATACAAATTGATATGGAATACTATTTTTCAGATAAACTGAAGGCTCTCAAGCCTTCTGCCATAAGAGAGATCTTCAAGAGTCTGGGCGATCCCGAGATGATCAGCCTCGCTGCGGGAAACCCCTCCCCTCTCTCCTTCCCCGTTGACGATCTGGCCCGTATCTCTGCAGATATTTTTGCAAACAGCGCCACCGCCGCTCTTCAGTACGGCACAACAGAGGGCTATGCTCCCCTCGTTAAGGAAGTTGAAAAGAGAATGAAGGAAAAATTCTCCATAGGCCGTGAGGGCGATATGACTATCATCACCTCCGGCGGTCAGCAGGGAATAGAGCTTGCCTGCAAGGCTCTTTGCAACGAGGGTGACACCGTTATCTGCGAGGACCCCACCTTTATCGGCGCTCTCAACGCTTTCCGCTCCTGCGGCGCCAAGACCGTAGGTCTTCCCGTAGGCGACGACGGCATCGATGCAGATGAGCTCGACCGTCTTATCGAGAGCACTCCCACAGCAAAGATCGTTTATCTTATCCCTACCTTCCAGAACCCCGGCGGATTCACCACAAGCCTTGAAAAGAGAAAGGCTATCTACAACGTGTGCGCAAAGCACGGCATTATGATAATTGAGGATAACCCCTACGGCGAGCTGAGATTTGCAGGTGAGGAGGTTCCCACCATCAAGAGCATGGATACAGAGGGCATCGTTCTCTACTCCTCCTCCTTCTCAAAGATCCTCTCCGCAGGCATGAGAGTTGGATATATGTGCGGCCCCGAGCCCGTTATCCAGAAAATGGTAGTTGCAAAGCAGAGCGAGGACGTTCACACCAACATCTTCTTCCAGATGCTCACCTACCGCTTTATGACCGAGTGCGATCTTGATGCCCATATTGCAGGCATCAGAAAGCTCTATCGCTCAAAGTGTGACCTTATGCTCTCCACCCTCGACAAAGTTATGCCCGATTGCGTTAAATACACCCGCCCTGAGGGAGGCCTTTTCCTCTGGCTCACCCTTCCCGACGAGATCAATATGCCCGATTTCGTTAAGAAGGCCCTGGAATATAAGGTTGCGGTGGTTCCCGGAAGCACCTTCCTCTGCGATACCAACGGTACGGTTAACGCTGTCCGCCTCAACTACTCCACTCCCTCCGACGATGATATCGTAAAGGGCTGCACTCTTCTCGGAGAGGCTGTTAAAGAAATGCTTAACAAGTAACAGGAGGTTATTATGAATATCTGGCACGATATCTCACCCGAAAGAATCACCCCCGACAGCTTTACAGCTGTTATAGAGATCTCCAGGGGAAGCAAGAATAAGTATGAGCTCGATAAGGAAACCGGTCTCCTCCGCCTTGACCGTATTCTTTACACCTCCACCCATTATCCCTCAAACTACGGCTTTATCCCCCGTACCTACGCAGATGACTTTGACCCTCTTGACGTTCTCGTTATCTGCTCTGAGGAGATAATCCCCCTGACTCTTGTTGAGTGCTACCCCATAGGCGTTATCAAAATGCTTGACGACGGACATTACGATGAAAAGATCATCGCAATTCCCTTTTCCGCACCCAACTACAATCAGTTCAAGTCTGTTTATGAGATACCCAAGCATAAGTTTGACGAAATGATGCACTTTTTCTCAGTTTACAAGCAGCTCGAGGACAAGGATACGGTCGTTAACGAGCTGGCAGGCCCCGAGGAGGCAAAGCGCATAATTTCAGATGCCATCTACCACTACAACGAGGTCTACAGTCAGAGGCCGAAGCAGGACTGAGGCTATGCCCTGCTGAGCCGGGAGCGGCTCAGAGAAAGGACGGTTTAAAATGTTTATAGATAAGATCAAAATATTCGTAAAGGCAGGTGCCGGCGGAAACGGTGCCGTGTCCTTCAGGCGAGAGAAATATGTTGCTCAGGGAGGCCCCGATGGCGGCGACGGCGGCAACGGCGGTAACATCATATTTAAAACAGATGAGGGAACAAACACCCTTCTCGCCTTCAGATACAAGAGAAAATTCATTGCCGAGCCCGGCGGAAACGGCGAGGGCGCCAAGCGCCACGGCAAAAACGGCGCTGATATTATAATCAAGGTCCCCAAGGGAACTATTATCCGTAACGCCGAAAGCGGCAAGATCATTAAGGATATGTCTGACGACGAGCCCTTTACCGTTTGCAAGGGCGGCCGCGGCGGCTGGGGCAACAAGCATTTTGCAACACCTACCCGTCAGATACCCAGATTTGCAAAGAACGGCCTGCCCGGAGACGAAAAGGAGCTTGTTCTTGAGCTGAAAATGATAGCGGACGTTGGCCTTGTGGGCCTTCCCTCTGCGGGAAAGAGCTCACTCCTTGCGGCAGTTTCGCAGGCCCGCCCCAAGGTTGCCGAATACCATTTTACCACCCTTGAGCCATCACTTGGCGTTGTTAATACAGGCGAGGACCGCGGATTCGTTATGGCAGATATCCCCGGCCTTATTGAGGGTGCGGCAGAGGGCGCAGGCCTCGGCCACGACTTTCTCCGTCATATCGAGCGCTGCAGGCTTCTCCTTCAGGTTGTGGATATTTCCGGCATTGAGGGCAGAACTGCAAGCGAGGACTTTGATACCATCTCTCAGGAGCTTGAGGAGTTTTCTGAGGAGCTGGCAGGCAGACCCAGGATCATCGCCGCTAACAAATGCGATACCATCCTCCCCGATGACGAAAACCTGGCCTCTCTCAAGATCCTTGCAGATGCCCTCGGATATAAGGTCTTCCCCATCTCTACCGTAACGAGAGAGGGCATTCACGAGCTGCTTTGTGAAATAGAAAGGCAGCTGGCCACCCTTCCCCCCATCACTGTATACGAGAGCGAGACCACCGAGGCAGACGAGGAATCCTACGAGGATGCTCTCCCCGAGGATACCGAGATCAGAAGAGCACCCGGCGGTGCATTCGTTTGCACCGGCAAGTGGCTTGAAAAGCTTTGCGGAAGAATCAATTTTGACGATAGGGAATCCTTGATGTATTTCCAGAAATCACTTAACGACGGCGGTATTATTGATAAGCTCCGTGCAGCAGGCTGCGCTGAGGGCGATACCGTCAAGATGTTCGATATTGAATTTGACTTTGTTGATTAAGGCTCAGTATACCCTTTTCAAAAGTCATACTCCTTTAATAAAATTCTGTTTGCACCACCCGGCTTGCGGTGGACAGATGCTGCTATCCGGGCAAATGAAACGAAATCGGTATGCCGTAGGGGCGATATGCTCGCCCCTGCGGTTTTGTAAGCCTCCGGCCCCTTTGATAAAAATTTGAAAGCCCTGTCTGATATATCAAAAATGAAGAAAGGAGAAAAATATGCTATTGCCGGAAGAATTCAAGGCCCGAATGAAGAACCTGCTCGGCTCCGAATACGGCACCTTTATCGAAGCCTTTGAAAACAAAAGCGCTGTCCGTGCCCTAAGGGTCAATACTCTGAAGATAACGCAAGAGGAGTTCAGGGGCTGTGCAGATTTTCCCCTTTCTCCTCTCGCCTTTTGCGAAAACGGCTACATTTTCTCAGAGGAAAAGGTTGGCGGCCATCCCCTGCATCACGCCGGTGCTTTCTACGTGCAGGACCCCGGCGCCATGTGCTCCGTTGCCGCCATATCCCACGTTATCCGTCCCCATATGCGAGTGCTTGACCTTTGCGCCGCCCCCGGCGGAAAATCATCCCAGCTGCTCACCTACCTTGAGAGCGGCTGCCTTCTCGCCAACGAGATCGATAAAAAGCGAAGCCGTGTTCTACGCTCAAACCTTGAAAGAATGGGCGCCGCCCGTGCAACCGTCACAAGCACGGATACCGCCACCCTTGCAGACTCCTTTGGAGCTGCCTTTGACCTGGTCGTTTGCGATGCCCCCTGCTCAGGCGAGGGAATGATGCGAAAATACGACGAGGCCGTTGAGGAGTGGAGCGTTGAAAACGTTCTGATGTGCGCCGAAAGGCAAAGGGAAATACTTGATAATGCGGCAAGATGCACCGCCGCAGGCGGTTATCTCCTTTATTCCACCTGCACCTTCTCCCTTGAGGAGAACGAAATGACGGTGGATGCTTTTCTTTGCCGCCATCCCGATTTTTCCATCGTCCCCGTGAGAGACGAGGCAAGAGCTGCAACGGCAGACGGAGTGAATTTTGAAGGTCACATCCACGAAATGGCCGAGTGCCGCCGATTCTATCCCCACATTTCAGAGGGCGAGGGCCAGTTTCTCTGCCTGATGAGAAGAGACGATAGCGCCGAGCCGTTTGTGCCGAAGGCCCATAATCCAAAGAAAAAAGCGAAGGAAAAGACAGCATCCGCCCTCTCAAGGGAGGAGCTCTCCTGTGCTGAAAAATTCTTTGCCGAGAATATTGAATCGTCGGGACACACCTTTGCCCGTGTGGGAGAGACCCTTATGATGGCAGACGACCTGCCACGCCACCCTGCGGAGATATTTGCGGGAGTTGCTGTGGGCACAGTGGTCAAGGGCCGCCTTGAGCCTCACCACCACCTGTTTTCTGCCTTGGGAAAAAGCTTCAAGCGAAGGATCTGCCTGAAAAGCGATTCTCCCGAGGCCATTGCCTACCTTTCGGGAGAGGTTATTGATACAGATGAAAAAAACGGCTGGTGCGCCGTTCTTATTGACGGCTGCCCCGCAGGAGGGGGCAAGATAGTGGACGGAAAGGTGAAAAACCACTATCCCAAGGGTCTGAGGCTTATAAAGCAGTAATTAAGGAAACGATAAATGTCAAAGCAAATAAAAAAAGCGTGACCGGTTCCTAAAAAAAGTTATTGACAAAGCAGGATCAATGTGGTATTATAAGTAGTACCGCGAGCGCGGGCCATTAGCTCAGTTGGTTAGAGCTACCGGCTCATAACCGGTCGGTCCAAGGTTCGAGTCCTTGATGGCCCACCAACAAAAAAGCAGACCTTTGGGTCTGCTTTTTTGTTGCTGAGTTTTTTTAAGACCGAACCTTCGCCTGCTTGCAGGCTCGTTTTGCGCTTTGTTTACTTTGGCCTTCGCTAAGCCTTGGCGCAAAACCGGTTCAGAGTCCTTGATGGCCCACCAACAAAAAACGCACTTTTGTCTTCCGACAAAGGTGCGTTTTTTGAATGATGTTTGCCTTCGGCAAATGATGTCGTTTTACTAATGATGCCGCTGACGCTAATGATGTCGGCTTCGCCTAATGTTTTGTGGCAAACATCGCATCATTGCGAGTGAAACGAGCAACATCATTATGCGGAGCATAACA
>JAFQNM010000151.1 GCA_017395885.1 Clostridia bacterium
ATTATTGAAAAGTTTCTTATATGATCAAGTCTTTCGGAAGATGATGACATTTTTTGATTCCTTCCTGATTTTATCTTAATAACTTATTATATCAAAATATGATCATTAAATCAAGAGAAAATAATCAATGAAGCACTCTCCCTTGTATACGCAATCAATCTTCAAATTCCGTTTTATCGGGGAGTACAAATTGTAGGGGCGGATATGGAATCCGTCCCTACGGTTAATATAAATCAGATCTTCCTGTTAGCTCGGAAGTTGATGGTGGCTTTGAAAAAAGCCTTGCAAAATCATTGCTTTTGCAAGGCTTTTTTAATTATGAATAGGGATCCATCTTTTTTCTTGCGGCCATTGCGGAGAAGAAGGTTGCTACAAGCAGGATTACAACAATGGCGATGAGAACGAGGCCAACAACGGGGGTACCCTCGATCTTATCCTCCGAGGCATAGGTATCAAGTCCGTCGTATGCATTTTTCAGATCGTCATAAACCTTTTCATCCTCCTCCTCGGTGACCGAGGGAGTGCAGAGAAGCTTTTTTGCCGAGTTCATTCTTGATGTCAGATTATTGCGGGATTCCTTTGTAAATCCGGTGGTGTTTGTTGTGAGGCAAGTGGAATAAAAGCCGTCCAGCCCTTTTCTGTTCACCTGAGTAACCTCAAATGTGAGGGCAAGGGAGGCGCCTGTGCAAAGAGAGACCGTTCCTCCGTTTACCGTATGGGCAGTATCCTTATCGCTTCTCTCAAGATAGAGTGAAACGGGCCCATCCTCAGAGAAGATGCAAAGAACGTATACCGTATCGGCAACGGCCTCAAAATCAAGATCGAATACTATGCCGCCTTCAGCTCTTTCGCCGTATGTCTCGTCACGGAGCTCATCTGTTGTATAGGCGTCTCCGCGCAGGGTATATACTGCGGCAGATATTCCGTCGGCATATTCACCCTTGACAAAGAGTGAGCTGACCGTTCCGCTTGAGGGAAGGGAGAATTTTTGGTATATCTCCGTGTTTGTAACGGTTCCTGCATATTCGTTACCGTAGGGAAGCGCATGGGTATATCCGGAGACCATGGGAGAAAGGGAGGCAGAGGCCACCTTCAGCTCATTTGCCGCCGTGAGCTTTTCATCTTTAGTTGCATCTCTTGCCTTTTCGGCTCTTTCAAGGGCAACGTCGTATAATTCCTTGGAAACTGTGGTGGGGTCGTCTACACTGAGGGCATACGCACCTGCAATGACCTTTTCAAGGTTTGCAGCGGCATCAGCCTCGCCTACTGTGTCTGAAATATTTTCCGTAAGGCGGACGGAAACGAAGGAGGTTCCCGCAGGAGCGGTAACAATGCCGGAATTTCCGTCAAAGCCGACGGAGGCGTACTCGATATTGCCTTCAAAAAGGGGAAACTCTATCTGGAAGGGAACAGCACTTGCTCCCGAGAGGGTGATATCAACGGTGTTTTTTCCGGCCTTGACGGTGAGAGTTGCAGTCTGCCCGGAGTTGAGCTTAATGTTTTTCAGGGTAAATGAGGTGTTTTCCGAAATCAGACCCAGGGGAGCTCCCTTGCCGATAATGACCGTTCCGTCCTCTCTCTGGAGGAGCATGGAAAGCAGAAGCGCTGTGGGCTCTGACGTTGTTTTATAGTATGAATTGGCGTCTTTTGCAAGCCGGCAAAGGTCTTTAGAGACGCCGGAGGTAAATACGGAGCTCTTCACGTACCAATCGCAAAGGGCCGCTGCTGTGGCGAAGCCCTCGGAATTGAAGATAGAGCTGTCGATGCCCATAAAGTAGTCATCGCTGCTGTAGTCGCCCTGCAGAGTGTATGCCTCCCAGTCTGCAGGGATGGCGGCATCTGTGCCGTCAATAAATGCGGCAATGCTTTCGGAGAGGCTGAGGGCCCTCTCTGCGGATTCGATGGCAACGGCCTCGCCGGGGTAAAGCACTCTTGCAATATATGCGTAGCTCTGGAGCGTCAGCAAAGCGTTGAGATTTTTTGAAACTGAGCTGTAGGGAAGTGCGCCTTCCTCGAATGTGATCTGCTCGGCATCGGTCTTAATGTCGGCAAAAAGAGAGAGTGCAGATCCTGTATCACCGGTTCGCATCAGGGCAACGGCGCAGGAGTATGCGGTGCACTGAGGGTCATAGGGGCCGTTTGGAAAGGAGCCGTTTGCAATTGCAGAGACAGCGGAGCTTGAATTGCAGATGGCATCGGCTATCATCATATGGCGGTAATCATCCACTGTGCCTTCGAATCCCTGAGCCAGACCGCTGACAGAGAGGGAGGCCGCAAGATGATTGTCCCAATTGGCGATCATTTTTTCCTTTGCGCTCTCAAAGGTCTCGTTTCTGAGAGAGGCTGGGGAAATGTTGCTTGGCGCTTTGACGGAAACTATATAGTCGCAGTATGCGGTTTTGTTAGCCTCAACGCTCAGGGGCACATCTGAAACGGGCACGGTTCCCGTAACGGAGGGGAAGGTGATGGTTTCTGCGGTGGAGTTGTATACGGTGAAACGTGAGTATATGCAAACGGCACCGCTCTCATCACCAAGAGCGAATTGCTCAACCGTGTATCCGACTCCGTCTGCTGAGTATTTATGAGTTGAAACGGGGTAGGGAAATGCTTCAGAAGAGGCAACGGCGCCGTCTCCGAGCCCGAATGAAACGGAGACTGTTGCTCCGCCTTCATTGTAGGTAAAGGAGCCGTTGGCGGCGGTTAAAACGGCACAGCCGTTCCATCCGATGAGAACTCCGTCTTTGGGAAGGTAATCGTTATTCTGAATAACGGGCTGACCCAGCGCCGCAGCGGGAAGGGCCGAGCAAAGGATCAGAGCAAGGGCAAAAATAATTGATAATAACCGTTTTATATTCATAATTATCATTCTTTCGTTTATTTTGTCACAATACTTGTCAGCTAATTATACTCCATATTGTCTCCAAAGTCAATCGCTTTTACTTTCTTTAGCCCCGGCCGGGATCTGCCGTTGTGTAAAATGATGATTTTTCTGTTGACGGGGAGAGGGTGTTGTGATAGAATGTACACAGATAAATTTTAAAAATGAGGTGCATTATGAAAAAACTTCTTTCTGTGCTTCTTGCTGTAGTTATTGCGATTGCGGGCTTTGCGTTTCCTGTTTCTGCATCAGATAGCGATAGCGTGGAGTACACTACCATTACCGCCGATATGATCTCGGCTGAGGGTGCAACGATCGAGTACGACAGCTATCTGTCGTCTTATAAGATCACCCCCGAGGCAGCAGGCCAGCAGGTTGTCGTAAGACTTACCGAAAACCATTATTATATGGCCATGTGGCTTCCCGCAACGGCAGCGGACAG
>JAFQNM010000017.1 GCA_017395885.1 Clostridia bacterium
CCGATTCCGGCACCGATGGCCGCCAGCTTCTGATCCTGACCGCCCATATAAACGTGGCATTCTCCCTCAATGCCGACCTCACTTGCCACCTGAGGAAGAAGGGCACCTATATCAGCTCCCATGGGCATTACCTCGGGGAGAAGCTCCTCAGTGATGCCTGCAAACCCAAGAAGCTCGGGATGCCATCTCTTTTCGTGAATATCGTAAAGCATGGTGCCGCCGGCGATGGTATAGTCTGTCACCGCTCTGCCGCAAAGCTTTAAATTCAGGTAGTCAAGGGGGAACAGTATCTTCCACGTGTTCTCAAGGATATCTGCACAGCGGGCTGAAAACCAGCAAATCTTCGGGAGCGAATAATCGCAAAGGCAATGCTTGCCCGTTATATTGAAGACCTTTTCGTGGCCGAAAAGAGCGATAAGCTCATCGCATTCCCTCTCTGCTCTCATATCCAGCCAGCTAACTGCATCGCAGAGAGTGTTTCCGTCTTTATCAACGGGAACAAAGGATATGCCCTGCGTGCTGACGGAGATACCCTTTATCTCAGTAACTCCGCTTTCGGAAACAACGTGCTTCATTCCCTCAAGAACGAGCCTCCACCAGTCGTTTGCATCCTGCTCACCGAAGGTGCCCTTGAAGATAAGCTCATATTCCTTGTTATATTCGCAAAGCACTCTGCCGTCGCCGCCGAAAAGAACCGTTTTTGCGCCTGTGGTGCCAAGATCTATTCCTATATACATACAGCTACCCCATTTTTTCATTTATACCTATTATATAAAACATAGCGCTGTTTGTCAATGAAAATTGCAACAAACAGCGCTATTTTTTAAAACTTTTTTGTGCAGTTTACCGAGTGATAACAGGAGGTCTTCTGATGTAATACGAGGGGTCATCCCTTTCCTCGCAAAGTGCATAAATATTGTCTGCAAAATCAGCAAGAGCTACCTGACGGCGGGCTCCCTCTTCAAGGTATTTCTTTTCGGAATGATTCGCTATTATCGGGAAATCGGATTCCTTCTTCAGGGCCGAAAGATACTCTCTTCCCCTCTCTCCCGCAGCAAGAAGATTGGTAAAAAGCACGTCCTCTTTCATCTCCTCAGAGCGAACCGAGCAAAGAGCAAACAGAGCCGCTCTGCGGAGCCTTGAATCTGTATACTGCTTTGTTCTCACAGCGTTGAACCACTCCTCGGCACCGGCGTGCTGAAGGGCCGTGTTATAAAGCCTTTCAAAAACGCCACCGCCGCATTCTGCAATGCCTGATACAGGCTCTCTAAGCGTTCTGAACCGGCAGTACTCAAGCTGCAAAAGCCTTGCAGGATCAAGCATATCTGAGCCGCTGCCGATGCACCTTTTTCTGATTGCTGAGGCACTCTCGGTGCTTATCCTCTTGACCGCAACAGTCTCGATGCTTGCCCTTCTGCAATACTCAGCTCCCAGAATATCGTTTGGAGATTCAAATAGCGAGCTCGGCAGCTCGGGGCAAAGGCTCCTCAACGCCTGAGACCTGAGAGCCGCACTTCTGCCAACGGTCATTGCTTCTTTATATTCCTCACCCGAAAGCACCGCCCCCGCTTTTCTGAGCGCCGCAATATCTCCGCATTCACTGCCGAAGTAAAGAGCATCGGCACCTGCCTTTTCCGCTATACGGACACCTGCCGCAGCAAAGAACTCTGCACTTGAGGAGGAATAAGGAAAGGGCAGCTCAAGCACAATGTCGGCTCCTGCGCCGAGTGCAGCCTCAGCACGCCTGTATTTATCGTATACTGCGCTTTCTCCCCGCTGAACAAAATTTCCGCTCATGACGGCAATGAGTATATCGCTTTTTTCACGGGCCCTTGAAAAAACGTAACGGTGACCGTCGTGAAGCGGGTTAAGCTCACATATAACTGCTGAAATTCTTTTCATTTTTGAAATATTCCCGAAAAAACTATTGTATTTGGCAAAATATTGATATATAATATCTTTTGTATGTATATATTGTAAACCATACGTACGGTATTGTCAAATAATTATTTTTTCTTTGAAAGGATTTAATAAATCATGAAGGTTCTTGTTGTAAACGCAGGCAGCTCCTCCCTCAAGTATCAGCTTTTCGATACTGCAACCGAGGCTGTTCTCGCAAAGGGTATCTGCGAGAGAATCGGTCTTGACGGCCGCATTGAGCACAAGCTTGCAAACGGTGAAAAGATCAAGAAGGAGATCGCAATGCCCGACCACGCTGTTGCTACAGGCATCGTTATCGACTACCTCACCGATAAGGAGTTCGGCTGCATCGCAGATATGTCCGAGATCGAGGCTGTAGGTCACAGAGTCGTTCACGGCGGCACATACTTTTCCGAGTCCGTTCTCGTTACAGACGAGGTTATCGCAAAGCTTGAGAACTGTGTTGACCTTGCTCCTCTCCACACACCCGCACACCTTATGGGTATCGCAGGCTGCACCAAGGCTATGCCCGGTGTTCCTCAGGTTCTCGTATTCGATACAGCATTCCACCAGTCCATGGCTCCTCAGGCATACACATATGCTCTTCCCTATGAGATGTGCCAGGAGTACTCCATCCGCCGCTTTGGTGCTCACGGCACAAGCCACCGCTTCGTAGCTGCTGAGATGTGCAAGATCCTTGGTAAGACTGAGGGCACAAACATCGTAACCTGCCACATAGGTAACGGCTCCTCCATTACCGCTGTTAAGGACGGTAAATGCGTTGATACCTCCATGGGTATGACTCCCCTTGCCGGTGTTATGATGGGTACACGCTGCGGCGATATCGACCCC
>JAFQNM010000152.1 GCA_017395885.1 Clostridia bacterium
AGAATCGTGGCAAACGTGTTTGTTGCAGACCCCGGGTCCGGTATGTACCGAGCGGCAGATATTAACGGAGATGGAGCTGTTAATTCGATAGACTCCAATCTTATCAGGCGAAAGATAAGCGGTAATTAAAAAGCACCGTCGGCTAAAGGCGGCCGTGTGAAACGATAAAATGATGGCAGACACTGAAAAGCGTCTGCCATCATTTTATTTTATCCACAGCTTTTTCTTGTTTTGAGGAGGGAGATGTGATAAAATAAAAATGGAAAGGAGGGAGCCTATGAATGCTAAAAGTATGAGAAAGCAGCTGGCACTGCTGAGACCTTTGATGAATGGCCTCTCTCTCAAAACTATCCGTAAGGGACAAAATGTGGTCGGAGAGCTGATGGAGTTTCGCCATCGCGGCCGTGTAATACTGAAAAAGCATCCCTTTTTGGAGTTTGAAGCGGCGTGGGTCATCCCCAAGGACGTGAGAAGAGAGGGAGTTATCCTATATCTCCACGGCGGCGGATATACCTGCGGAGGGATCGAGTATGCAACCGGCTTCGGCTCAAGTCTTGCCGTCTGGCAGGGAACACGTGTGTTCTGTGCGGCATACCGTCTTGCTCCGGAGAATCCCTATCCATGTGCGGTGGAGGATTCACTCGAGGCATACAGATATCTTCTCAATAAGGGGTATAGCCCCTCTCATATAACTATCTGCGGCGAAAGCGCCGGCGGAGGTCTTTGCTATTCTCTTTGCCTGCGGCTGAGGGAGGAGGGAATGCAGATGCCCTGTGGCATCATAGCTATTTCGCCCTGGGTGGATCATACGTTTTCGGGAGAGTCGTATAACGAAAACCGTGATAAGGACCCATCAATGACTATCGAAAAGCTTGAGTTCTTTTCCGATTCTTATAGTAAGGATAAAACAGACCCGTTGGTTTCTCCCTTGTTTGCCGATCTTTCCGGTATGCCTCCGTCTCTCATATTTGCCGGAGGCGATGAAATAATGCTCAGCGATTCGGTTTCTATTTCCAAAAGGCTGAGCAAGGCGGGAGTACATAATAAGCTTTGCGTTTCAAGAGATCGCTGGCACGCCTATCTGCTTTACGGATTGGATGAGGATGCCCGTGATATACGTTTGATCGGCAGATTTCTCGACCGCCATATGGCAAGAGCAAACAAGCTGAGATGGATGCCTCTGGATAATGCTGCAAAAATATATCCTGCCGCCAGAAGGCAGAACTGGAGCAACGTTTTTCGCCTCTCATGTACGCTGAAGGAGGAGGTAGACCCTGCAGTTCTTTCAAGCGCCCTTGACGTGACCGCACGCCGTTTTCCCTCCATTGCCGTCAGATTGAGAAAGGGAGCTTTCTGGTATTATCTTCAGCAGCTGTCGGAGGCGCCGAAAATAATGAAGGACTATTCCTATCCGCTGACAAGGATGTCGATAAAGGAAACAAAGCGATGTGCTTTCCGTGTTCTTGTTTATAAAAAGCGTATCGCTGTTGAGATATTCCATTCTCTGACAGACGGAACGGGAGCGCTCATATTTTTGAAAAGCCTTGTTGCCGAATATCTCCAGCAGAAATATTCGGCATCTATCCCCTCAGAGCTTGGCGTGCTCGGCAGGCTTGAGGAGCCCTCTGAGGCTGAGCTTGAGGATAGCTTCGGTAAATATGCAGGCAGCCTTTGTGCATCGAGAAGAGAGAATACTGCCTGGCATATGACGGGAACTCCCGAGACCGGAGGCTTTCTCAATCTCACCTGCATGAAGCTGCCCGTGTCTGCCGTTGTGGAGGCGGCACGGAGCTACGGTGTCAGCGTAACCAATTTTCTTTGCGCCGTTATGATGATGGCTTTGCAGAATATGCAGAACGAGCAGGAGCCTTCGGTGGCGAGAAGAAAGCCTGTTAAGGTGCTCATTCCCGTAAATCTGAGAAATCTGTTTGAGAGCAGATCTCTGCGTAATTTTGCAATGTATACCACCCCTGAGATACTTCCCGCTCTCGGAGACTATAGCTTTGAGGAGATCTGCAGAGTGGTAAGGTGCTGTATGAATGCGGAAATAACGCCGAAGCAGATGAGCATGAAGATAGCAACAAACGTTAAAAGCGAGCGGATAATGGCAGTTAAGATAATGCCGCTCTTCATCAAGAATATTGTAATGAAGGCAGTGTTCGATACGGTGGGAGAGTGCAAGTCCTGCCTTTCTCTTTCAAATCTCGGTGCGGTGAGGATCCCGAGGGAGATGGAGGAATACGTTGAAAGGTTTGATTTTATCCTTGGCGTTCAGGCAAGTGCTCCGTATAACTGCGGAGTGATCTCTTATAAGGATACCCTGTATATTAATTTCATCCGTAATATAAAGGAATCAGAGCTTGAGAGGCATTTCTTTTTGGTTCTTCGTTCCTTGGGAATTCCCGTTGCGGTTGAAAGCAATCAGCGATAAGGAGGTCTCTATGTACTGTATAAAATGCGGAGTGGAGCTCAGCGATGGGGAGAGGAGATGTCCCCTGTGTAAAACTGAGGTGTTTCATCCTGAGTTTTTAAATAAGAAAAAAGAGGATCCGTATCCGGTGGGAAGGCATCCTGAGGCAGAAAAGCAGACCAAGGTCTTTCAGATACTGCTGACGGCGGCATTCGTGCTTGCGCTTGTTATAGTAATGCTTTGTGATATACAGGTAAACAGAGCAGTGAGCTGGTCGGGATACGTGGCAGGCGCTCTTGCCCTCGGCTATGTGATCTTTGCGCTTCCTCTCTGGTTCAGAAGGCCCAATCCCGTAATATTCGTTCCTTGCTCCTTTGGAGCGTGTGCCGTGTATCTTTTGTATATAGAGCTGGTCCATGGCGGCAGCTGGTTCTGGCTCTTCGGCCTTCCGGTAACAGGCTGCATCGGCATCATAATCACCTGCGTGGTAACGCTTATGAGATACGTGCCAAAGGGAGCGTATTATATATTCGGAGGGGCATCTCTTGCAATGGGTGCCTTTATGCTCCTTTGTGAGCTTTTGATGACGGTGACCTTTGAGGGAGTCAGGTTCGTTGGCTGGTCCCTCTATCCTCTTGTAACTCTGGTCATTCTCGGAGGGCTTCTCATCTTTTTGGGAATATGCCGTCCTGCAAGAGAAGCTGTCAAGAGAAAGCTGTTTATATGAATATATGAATAAGAAAAAGCCATCATTTTGATGGCTTTTTCAGTCGTATTATCAGCAGCCTGCAAGAGCGGCACCGATGACCGTGCCGAAGCGAGCGTGCTTGGGAATAACGAAATTCATATCGAACATTCTGTTGAGAGATTCAAAAACTGCCTTTGCCTGAGAAACGGTAGTCAGATTTCCGGTGAGAACAACGTCCTTAAGACCGTAATTTCTCGCAGCGAAAACGCTTACCATTCCCACGGTCTCGAAAACCATGTTGATTATGCCGAGAGCAATGTCGCTGCTTGTGGCAATATCGCTGACGTTTCCGAAGTTGGATGCCGTCATGGAGTCGGCAAAGCCGGGAGCAATATCCTGGTTTGTCAGAGCGTTGATCTTTATGTCCACGTTACGGATATCACCGCCCTTGGCAAGGTCGTCAATGTGCTCGACCGTATCCATTCCGAGAAGCTTTTTTGAAAGGCCCACCAGAGTGCCGCCGCCAACGCCGGTACCGCCCAGATAAACGGGAGACTTGTCCTTTTCAGAGTAAACGAGGGCAGTTCCCGTGCCGAGACTTGCAATGATGGCACGGTCAAAATCGCAAAGGTAGCGGCCGCCGAGACCGATGCAATCGAATTCGCTTACCGCCTCCCAGTTGAGAGAATAAATATTGTTCTTTATTTCAGAGGCTCCCACTCCCGTTACCATGACCTTTTCAATGTCGGAGAGAGAGAGAGAATTCTCGTCTGTAAATTTGCCCAGAGCGCCGTACATAGATGTAATGGGGTCTGCCGCCTTAACGAAGAGAGGCTCCATCAGAGTCCTTTCCCCGTCGGTAACGTCAAATCCAACGATCTTTGTTGTGCTGAGACCAACGTCGATTCCTAAAATAATCTTTTTTGCCATAGCCGTGCCATTCCTTTCGGGATCATAAAACAATAGTAACACATCCCGCAAAAAAATGCAAGAGCTACGGGCAAAGAGAATTGATAAGCGCCTCCGTATCAAGCCCGCAGTCATATCCGTATATGTAATCGCAAAGCTCCTTTGCAAAGATCACCGCCGAGCGCTTTGCCTCTCTGAGAGTGCCGGCGCAGGTGCCGCATTCAAGAATGAGAGAGGATGGGGAGGTAGACTGATAAAATGAGGCTCGCCTGAGATTCACAGGTCGCATAAGAGACGGATGCGAACCGAAAATCTCAGACTGAAGCTGGAGTGCAAAGGTCAGATTGCTTCTCCAGCCTGTGTGTCCGCTGCCACCCTCATCCGTTCCGCAAACGAACATAAGCTGTGCCGTATCCTTGCCGTATACGGTGGTCGCCGCACGGACGTATCCCTCGTCACTGTTGCCGATGCAGTCACGGTGAACGTCAAATATATATTGTATTGAAGGGTTGTCCCTGAGGACAGAGGTTACGGCGGCATTGCTGTTGTCGTAGGCTGCGCTCCAATCCTTTTCGTCGAAGCGTGTTTGCAGATGAACGGTGGGTATGCCTGCCTTTTCAAGCACCTCTGTGATAATGGCACCGATGGCAACCGTGTTCAGCTCATCGTCCGAGGTGCGAAAGCCTGTCCCTGCCGTTTCGGCATAGCCCTCGGTGGCATGGGAATGATAGATGAGAACCTTTGGTGCAGAGGTGCTGTAAAGCCTGTCTGCATCAGCCTTTGAGGGCGAAGGCCTGTCGCTGAAGAGAAGATGATGGAGATCAGGGGTGTATGATGTTTCATTGGTAAGAGCAAGTCCGTATTCGGCATTTGTCGAAAGGTCGCTGTTACGTATTATAAAGTCGTATTGCTTGTCCTTTTCTTCTTTCCCGAGCTCAGTATCCTCGGGAAGGGGAGGCACCATAGGCTCGCTTAACTCGTAGTCGGGAAGAATGACGGAGAGAAGCATGCGGGAGCCGTTTTCTTTTATGTAATCCACGGCAGAGGCGGCCATGGATAGGTGCAGTATAAGAGAAAAGGCGGCAAAAACAGCCGCCGCCGCAATGGGAATGGCTGAGGGGCTAAGCTTTTTTTTAGGCGTTTCCTTCAAGGGTGCTTCAAGAGCAGGTATATCGAGAATGATCTTATCTTCTGTATCCAAGGCAGATCTCCTTTTTTCTTTTTTGCAAGTATATGTGCCGCAATGCCGGATTATTCTCAAAGACCCTCACAAAAAAACGCTCTGTTTATTGCTCCTGCAAGAAGAGAGGAAATTTCCTCGGTAACTATGTCGGAATCGCCGAGAGAAACGAAAAGGCTCCGCTCCTCTGTAAAAGGGATCTCAGCGTCGGAAGAAAAGTCGTGTATACCGTGCTTTTCCAAAGCATCGCAAACGAGGGTGGCACAGTCAACCACCGTTGGAACTCCTATGGCAATAACGGGAAAGCCTACGGTCGAGCGGTTAACGGCTCCTCTTCTGTTCCCTATACCGCTGCCCGGCTCGATACCCGTGTCCGAAAGCTGAAAGGTGGAGCAGAGCCGCCTTGTTGAGCGGGCGGCAAGGGCATCAATTGCCAGAATAACGTCCGGGCGGACGTATTCTGCGGCTCCCTTTATCATAGCGGCCGCCTCGATCCCGGTCTGCCCCATAACGCCGGGATGAATTGCACAAAGCTGAGCACAGCCTATGCTCTTGAATATTTCACGGCTGTCGCTGTTCATCATGTGGCCAGTGACAGCGATCTTGTCGGCCGTTCTGGGGCCGATGGCATCTGAGGATATGAACCTGTTTCCAAGGCCGGCCACGAGAACCTTTGTTGAGGGAGAAACAGCCTTTTTCGTAACAGACTCAGTGAAGGAGGCGATGGTTGCCGAGAGAGCATGAATTATCTGAGAGGCTTTCTCTTCAGAAAGATAACGTATGGTGGGGCAGAGTAGGGTCAGATACCGCCCCATAGCCCGTCCTGAGGTCATTTCGCCCTCGTGAGAGAGCACCCTCAGCTCGCAAACGGGTATTCCGCATACTGAGTATTCTTTGTAATCCGTGCCGGGAGAGGAGCCATTGGCAGAGGGACTCTCACAGGCTAGATCGGTGCGCAGGCGAAGCGACGGAGAGTCGGCTTTATAATTTTGATATGAGAATTGAGAATTTTTCATTTTTTCATTGCCTTTCACAAAAAAATCACTATAATATAAGTAGTATCTGCAAAAAAACGTTGTATATGACATAAAAAATCCGCAGTAAATGAGCAACGGTAGCCTGCTGAATAAAGCGGCACAAAAAGCTATGTGTAAAATCAACTAAAAAGCAAAAAGATAATTGTGCATTTGAATGAAACTTAAAACAATTATCCAATAATGCATTGATAAACAAATGCTGTTGTGCTATAATTTAGTGTATAAAGTTATCGTTGTATATTTGCGTCCAGATAGTACAACGGAGCCAACAAAAGGAGTTCGCAAAAATGAAAAAACTGTTAAGCCTGATCCTTGCAGTGATCGTAGTGTGCACATCTCTTGCAGCATGCTCCACTCTTGAAGAGGGAGATAAGGGTGCTGTTATAACAATGTATCTTTCCGAAGAGATATATAACTATGACCCCGCAGTTGCCTTTACCGATACAGCATCTGCAAAGCTGCTTTCCCTTATGTACGAGGGTCTCACCATTCTTGATGAGAACGGCGATTGGCAGAAGGGTATGATGAAGAGCTATAAGTATATGGAGCCTGAGTTTGAGGGCGATACATATAAGCTTGAGGTTACTCTCCGCGATACAAAGTGGAGTGACGGACGTACCGTTCAGGCAAACGATTTTGTATATGCATGGAAGCGTATTATGAAGCCCACCTTTGAGTGTGAGGCGGCAGCTATGCTCTATGATCTTAAGAATGCTCGCCAGGTAAAGCTTGGTGATGCAAGCGTGGATGACCTTGGTATCTATGCTATCGATACATACGTTATCCAGCTTCAGTTTGAAAAGGATATAGATCTTGATGAATTCTTCAGAACCTGCGCAAGCCCTGCGCTCGTTCCTCTCAGAGAGGATAGCGTTGCGGTAAACGAGGCAGACTGGGCAAAGCGTGCATCCTCTATGATCACAAACGGCCCCTTCGACCCCAGAAAGATCGATTTCGGCAAGCAGCTCACCCTTGAGCGCTCTGCATACTACTACCGTGATACAGAGTCCAGCCAGGCTCTTGATAAGTACGTAATTCCTTACAGAATCATCGTTCTTTATAACTACGGCGATAGTGCGGCTCAGCTTGAGAAGTATGAGAACGGAGCTCTCTTCTATCTCGGCCATATAGCCCTTGCTTCCCGTCAGGACTATTCCTCTCAGGCAGAGGTAGTAGATTCCGCAATAACAACGTCTCTCTATTTCAATACAAATAACGAGCTCTTTGCAAAGAAAGAGGTAAGACAGGCGCTTTCTCTCGCAATCGACCGTGAGGCTATTGCAGAGTCTCTCGTATTTGCAAAGGCAGCAACAGGCTTCCTCCCCTATGGCATCAACGATGCAGATGGCAAGGGCGATTTCCGTACCGTTGCAGATAAGGATGGCGCACTTATCAATACTGCGGCAAACGTATCAGAGGCAGAGTCTCTTCTCGATAGCGTAGGCGTATCCGGCGGCAAGTTTACTCTTGCTGTTCGCGATAACGAAACAGACGTAGCAGTAGCAGAGGCTGTGGCAGAGGCATGGAATTCTCTCGGCTTTACCGTTACCGTAAAGCAGTACGGCTCAAAGTTCGTTGCTTCTCAGCAGGCTAACCAGTCTGATATCTATGAGGATACCTACTATGAAGTCTACGATAGCGGAGAGTTTGACGTAGCGCTTGTAGACTTCAACGCACTCACCAACAACGCATTTGCTTCTCTTGCACCCTTCGCAGAGGAGTTCTCCGGCCGCGGTATCCTTATCGACCAGAGCTCTTCCGATACATCAAAGAAGACACATATAACAGGATATAACAGCGAGGAATATAACGCACTTATTGAAACGGCATTTGCGGCAGAGAGCAGCGAAGATGAGCTTGCAGCTCTTCACGATGCAGAAAAGATGCTCGTTGACGATATGCCCGTTATCCCCGTAGTATTCCAGCAGGATGCGTTCATTGCCAGCAACGTGCTCAGCGGAATAAAGAGCACATACTGGGGCCGCAACTTCAAGGATACAAAGATGAAGGATTATATGGGATATAAGGAGTCCATTGAGTCAGAACTCAATGAGGACGCAGCTGCAGACGAGCAGTAATATAGCTCAGAATATCCAAGCGGGAGGCACAGCCTCCCGCTTTTAATCGGATTCATCTTCAGCCCGGCAAATGAAATATATAAAGAAACGGAAAGAAAAGATATGGCATCACAGCTTAAAAAAGAAGATGAAATAAAAATATTCATACTGTATCTGCTTGATAAGATCGGCTATCCTCTGGATTATCCCAGCATTGGCTCTATTATGATGCAGGACGGAATAGTTAACTTTTTCGATTTTGCACAGTGCTTTTTTGCATTGGTCGATGCAGGTCATATCCGTGAAATAGTAGCGGATAAGGGTGAGCGCTACGATGGCCGCAGAGAAGAAGCTGATGTAGCAAAGAGCACGGAGAATGATGAAGAGGAGTATGAGCCTACAACAACTATTCTCTATGAGGTTACCGATACGGGCAGAGAGGTGGCAAGGGTCCTTTCCGATAGCCTGATGATAACCGTACGTGAAAAAAGCTATCGAAGCGCACTGCGTCACCTTTCGTTTGAAAGACAGGGCGCATACGTAAACCAGAGCTATCGCCCGGATGGAGACGGATTTCTTGTAACCTGCTCCATAAAGGACCATAACGGCGTGGTGATGGACCTGACCGTCCGTGCAGACAGTGAGTATCAGCTGAAGAGAATGCTGAATAACTATTCAGAGCGACCTGAGGTGGTTTTTCGAGGAGTAGTTGCACTTCTTTCCGGTGATGTTAATTATTTATTTGAAGATTGAAAAAGGGCACGAAAGGCGTGCCCTTTTTCTTTTGAAATGGTGGAAAAAGAAAGCTTTGGGAAAAATATGGGTATGCAAAAAATTGTAATTGACGATTGTGTGTTAAATGCCGTCGAAGCATTGTGCAAAATGACGAAAACGATGAATTTTCTTTTGCTTAAGAGTGAAAAAATAACAAAAAAACTATTGACAAAAATCATAACAATGATATAATGACTATACAGTAACTTTGAACGGCAAAGCAAATTCAACGGTAGGTATCAGCATTGGAACGGGATATTTTGGATCTTATAAACGGAGTCAAAAATGACCGCCACGAGGACTTTGAGCTTATAAAGGCAAGATACAAACCGTTGATAAACGATATGGCCAAAAGCTTTGAAGAGAGCGGAGCGGGAGGCTTTGATGATCTTTTTGAGGAAGCTCAAAGAGCTCTTCTGAAGGCGGCTCTTTCATTTGATAGCAGTAAAGAGGGAATAACCTTTGGCCTGTATGCAAAGATATGTATAAGAAATGCACTTATCAGTGTGAGGCGTGCAAGTTCCGCTCGCAGAAAGAGAGAAGTGAAAATAGCTGAGAAGGGGCGTGAAGCTTCAAGGCGAACAGTCATGGATCTCGGTGAGATGAGCCCGGAGGAGGCTGTCGAAAAGCTGAAGGGTTCGCTTTCTGAGTATGAGACAAGGGTTCTCAGAGAATTCTTTTCGGGAAACAGTGCAGAGCAGACGGCAAGGATACTCGGTACAGATAGAAAGTCTGTGTATAATGCTGTTTTCAGGATCAAACAGAAGGCTAAATTGCTGAGCCGACAGAGTTAGTATGAAACGCAAGGCGTTCATATATATGCCCAAATAGTTTAATAAGAACGTTGTTTACAAAGGTAACGGTGAGAATCCGTTTAGGGCAAATTTATTTTATTCTACCATTTTAAGCGAGGTAAAAGATGTACGAGGACAAGACATTAGTATGCAAGGATTGCGGACAGGAGTTTGTTTTCACAGCAGGTGAACAGGAATTCTACGCAGAGAAAGGCTTCCAGAATGAGCCCCAGAGATGCAAGGCTTGCCGTGACGCAAGAAAGAACGCCTCCAGAGCACAGAGAGAGATGTTCACAAC
>JAFQNM010000153.1 GCA_017395885.1 Clostridia bacterium
AGAAGCCTCAAGGCTTGAACGCCTTGGCTCGTATGTGTTTGCACAGTGCTCAAGCATTGAGGATATCACCGTACCCGCATCTGTTACCGAAATAGGTATAGGAATCATCTCCGGTTGCGCATCTCTGGCTTCGGTAACCGTGAAGGAGGGAAATACCGTATACCACAGCTTTGGCAACTGTATTATTGAAACAGAAGCGAAAAAGCTTGTTGCGGGCGGCTGTGGCTCTGTCATTGCAGATGACGGCAGTGTGACGAGTATAGGAGCAGGTGCCTTTCACAGCGCTTCAGGGCTCCTGAGCCTTGATATTCCTGACAGCGTGGAGATCATAGAGGAGAGAGCTTTTTATGATGCAGATATTGAGAGCATAATCTTTTCTGAGAACTCGGGCCTCAAAAATATAGAAGAATCTGCATTTGCAAGTTCAGCTCTTAAGAGTATAGTAATACCCAAGGGTGTATCAACTATACCGAGCAGTGCGTTCTATATGTGCAAGGATCTTAAAACGGTAGCCTTTGCAGAGGGCTCGGGCCTTAAAAGTATAGAAAGAGATGCATTTTCATTATCATCACTTGAAAGCATAGATATTACAGAGGATTCAGGCCTTGAAAGCATAGGCGAAGGAGCGTTTGGACATTCAGACCTTAAGAGCATAGTAATACCAAAGGGCGTAACAGCTATAGAAGCCAGGACTTTCTATAATTGTCAAAGTCTCGAATCTGTAGTCTTTGCGGGCGATTCAATGCCGGGGTCAATAGGAGACATAGCGTTCAGCAACTGCACAAGCCTTGAAAGCATAGAGCTTCGTGAGGGATTGAAGCATATAGGAATGTCAGCTTTTTCCGGCTGCGAAAGCCTTAAAAGCATAACCTTGCCCGGCAGCCTTGAGGATATGGGACAAGGCGCATTCAGTTATTGCAAAAGCCTTGGAGTGGTTGATGTTTCTTATGGCGTAACAAGCATAGGGATATATGCCTTCTCTCAATGCAATAGCCTTTACTCGGTAAAGCTTCCCGAAAGCTTAACAAGCATGGGATTTGGTGCATTTAGTGGTTGCAATGCGCTCAAAGAGTTCACGATCCCCTTAAGCGTAACCTCCATAGGAGCCAGTGCGGTAGGCTCATGCTATAGGCTGACTACCGTTCACTATTTCGGCACAGAAGCACAGTGGGGGGCTCTTAGCGGAGCCGATGGCGTGACCAAACAGGTCAACCAAAATAAAGGAGAAATACATACCCTTGAGGATATCCTTGTCACAAACGAGATATCTGCCGAAACGGGAGATACTCTCAGAAGCTATATCTGCTCTGTCTGCAACAAGGTGCTGAGAAGCGAAACGCTCCCCACCCACGAGCATATAGAGGGAGAGGCGATCGTTATTGAGCCTACCTGCACAGAGGTGGGAAAGACTGTTTATTGTTGTACCGTTTGTGACGCCGTTATGAGAACGGAGGACGTTGTTGATGCAAACGGTCACTCCTCGGATGAGGGCGTGGTCACAACGGAGCCTACCTGCACGGAATACGGTAAAAAGACATATACCTGCACCGCCTGCCTTGAGGTATTAAAAACAGAGTCACTCTCTCCGAACGGACACAGTGAGGAGCCCGGCACGGTGACGGCTGTTGAGCCTACCTGCACGGAGAAGGGAAGCAAAGCTTATACCTGCTCTGTTTGTAAAGAGGAGATAAACGAGGTGTTCCCGGCTACCGGTCATAGCTACGGCACCGGCAATTACTGTCTCGCTTGCGGAGATATCGATATCAGTATGTTTAGTTATACCGTGGATGGTGACGGTGTTATAATAACAGAGTATAACGGAAACGAAACAGACCTTGTTATTCCCTCCGAAATAGATGGCGTTCAGGTAACCGCCATTGACAGAATGGTGTTCTTTTATAAGACGAATCTTGTGAGCGTTCAGCTTCCCGAGGGCCTGCTCCGGATAGAAGAAATGGCGTTTTTCTATTGCGAAAATCTTGAGAGTATCAAGATCCCCGATAGTGTAACGTATATAGGCAGAAGCGCATTCTCCCTTTGCCTTAATCTTTCAAATGCGGAAATAAGCGAAAATTCAAGCTTGACGGACATAGATGAAAACGCATTTCAGGGCAGTGGGCTGAAGAATATATATATTCCCAAGGGTGTAACGGTCATAAATTCGTATACGTTCTCAAGCTGCACCGATCTCAAGTATATCACGGTGCCGGACGGCGTAACAAAAATCGGAGAATATGCGTTTGCTTCTACGGAGAGTCTTGAATTTGTTGATCTCGGTATCGGTGTAACCGATATTGGAATGGGTGCGTTCAGTAGCAGCAACAAGAATGCAATCGTGCATTATAACGGAACGGATCTGCAGCTTGAAGGAATAATCGGCTATAGATATATGACCGATGTGTTTGGCAGAAAAAACGTTCACACAAAGGACGATATTATTTACCGTATTGAAGTTGATCCCGAAACGGGAGCTGCTCAAAAGATCTACTACTGCGGCCCTTGCGAAAGAGTATTTTCAACCGAGAGCATTTTACCGCATATCCACGTTGAGGGTGAGGAGCCTGTAGTGCTTTGCGAGCCTACCTGTACAGAGACCGGCCTTAGAGGCTATTGCTGCACCGTTTGCGAGGGCATTATGAGAACGGAGACGGTTGATGCTGTCGGTCATACGTCGGATGAGGGAGTGATCACCACTGATCCTACCTGTACTGAAGAAGGCGTAAGGACTTATACCTGTGTAGCTTGCAAGGAGGTTCTGAAAACCGAGGCCGTGTCTGCCAAAGGACACAGCAGCAAAGTGAGCCGTACGGAGCCCACCTGTACTGAGGACGGTGAAAAAATAACCAAGTGCACCGTTTGTAAAATAGTATTGGAAACAACGGTACTGAAGGCACTGGGACACGTTGAGGTCGAAAATCGAAAAGAGCCTACCTGCACCGGCAACGGTAAGCTGGAGCTGCTCTGCATTCGCTGCGGTGAGGTCTTAAAAACGGAGATCCTTTATGCTACGGGACATGTCAGAGATGAGGCGGGAACGACATTCGATGCCACCTGTGAGGATGATGGCAGAATAGAGCACAGATGTACCGTATGCAAAAAGCTTCTTGATACTGAGACAATTCCTGCAAAGGGACACGTCAGGAACGATGGCAACGTAATAAAGGAGCCTACCTGCACGTCAAAGGGCACAGTGGAATATGAATGTGCCAGATGCAGTTCTTATATGGGAACTGAGGTCATCGAGGCCAAGGGCCAAACGGAGAGCGAAGAGGGTACTGTAACTACAGAGGTTACCTGCACCGAGAACGGAGAGCTTACCTATAGCTGTACCGTCTGCGGCGATGCTCTCAGAACTGAGGTCATCGAGGCCAAGGGCCACACGGAGAGTGAAGAGGGTACTGTAACTACAGAGGTTACCTGCACCGAGAACGGAGAGCTTACCTATAGCTGTACCGTCTGCGGCGATGCTCTCAGAACTGAGATAATCGAGG
>JAFQNM010000154.1 GCA_017395885.1 Clostridia bacterium
ATACCGATAACGATAAACGCCTCACACATTCCCTGTATCTTCTTTGCCGCCAGCTTGATGCGGGCATACTCTTCCTTATCGTAATCTACAGGTCTTGTATACCAGCCGAGAAAATCGCTGCCTGCACCTGTTTTGTTCTTAATAGTTTCCAGCGCTGCCTCTACCTCGGGAGCGATGGCATTGATCTCTTCTTCTGTGATAAACTGCTTTATATACTTATTATTGATTTTAATAGACATATCATTTGTCCTCCGAATATTAAATCACCCTTTCAATATACTACTTTCTTTTTTAAATTTCAATAGAATTTATGAATTTTTAATCGAATATTGTAATTATAACGCAATTATTCTGTATTTTATTTCAATAGCCAGCACATTAAAAGCCTCATAAATATATCTGCAAACCGAAGACTTTCCACTGTAGCCGCCGCCTTTATTTCTGCCTCTCCTATCCGCTCCCCGTTAACGGTAAAATATGCGTTACCAACCACATCTCCCTCCTTTACGGGAGCACTGATATTTTCCATATACTCAGTTACCGTTTCTATTTGTTCGGAATTCTTTTTGTCTATAAGAATACTGATCGGCTCTATTACCGTTTCCACCTCGTTTACCACTCCCTTTGCCACGTGCAGGGTCTCTCCCTTCTCTGCCTCTCTGCTGTACATGGTATAGCTTGCAAAGCCGTAATCAAGAAGCTTTTTGGCAGCATTATTTCTCTCATCTCTCGTTTCACTTCCCATTATAACGGCAATCAGGTGCATTCCCTCTCTCTCTGCCGTTGCACTTATGCAAAAGCCTGCCTTTGAGGTTGAGCCCGTTTTCAGGCCTGTTGCTCCCTTATAAAATCTTATAAGTCTGTTTGTATTGGTAAGGCCGAATTCTCCGTTTCTGATAGAATCCATCCACGTTGAGCTATAGGCAAGTATTGACGGATGGTTTATTATCAGCTCTCTTGACACCTTTGCTATATCTGCAGCGCTTATGGTATGGTTTACCGTATCGTCGTCAAGTCCGGTCACGTTTTCAAAATTCGTATTCTCCATACCAAGCTCTGCCGCCCTCTCATTCATTCTTTGAACAAAGCTCTCCTCGCTGCCGCAAACAGCCTCGCTGAGAGCTACAGCCGCATCGTTTGCAGAGGAGATAACGGTGCTTTTCAGCATATCCTCAACGCTCATCTCCTCTCCGGCCTCAAGAAAAACCTGAGAGCCTCCCATAGAGGCAGCATATTCGCTGACGGCGACCGTATCCTCCATAGAAAGACTGCCCGAATCGATCTCCTCCATTACAAGAAGAAGGGTCATTATCTTCGTCACCGATGCCGGTGGCAGAGGCTCATCGGGATTTTTTGCATACAGTATCCTGCCGGTATTGGCCTCCATGAGCACTGCACTCTTTGCCGATACGTCAAAGGGCTGTATCTCCTCCGTTGCATTTACAACCGCTGCCAACGACAGCATTGCCGCTATACTTAGTATCACACACAAAAATCTTTTCATCCGCCACACTCCTGTCTTACAAATATATTTTATTGTATTAAGAAAAAAACAGGTTAAGAACAAGGTTTTAACATTTTGTATACAATTTCAAACTATATTTGAAACAAAAATAAGTTATAATTGAAATAAAAGTATAATATACTGGTTGAAATACATATGGAATCCGTTTGGAAAGGGTCTCGCTGAAATGAAAGCATTCAAGCTTATTATCTGCATTGTTATTGGTTATCTTTTAGGGTCACTCAGTCCCTCTGCTCTCTTTGGAAAGCTAAAAGGCAAGAATCTGAGAAAGCAAGGAACAGGCAATCTCGGTGCCACCAACACCATGTTCGTTCTCGGCAAAAAATTCGGCATTGCCGTTATGATACTTGATATGATAAAGGCTATCCTTGCCGTTAATCTGGCAAAGCTTATTTGCCCCTCCTATGCCTTTGCGGGAATTGCTGCGGGCAGTGCTTGCGTTGTGGGCCACATTTTTCCCGTTTTTCTCAAATTCAAGGGAGGCAAGGGTCTTGCACCGTACGGAGGAATGGTTCTCGCTCTCGACCCGCTGCTCTTTCTCTGCCTGCTCACGCTGTGCATTATCGTAACTCTTATCGTCAATTACGGAATTGCTGTTCCCTTTGTTGCCGGAGTTCTCTTCCCCATTATCAGCTTTTGGAGAGTTGAAAGCCGTGTTTATCTCATAATTGCGATCGCTGTCAGCCTGCTGCTTATCATTCGCCATATTCCCAACATTTTCAGAATAACACGCGGCGAGGAGATAAAGGTTCGCGACTATCTCACAGGAAAGCATAAGAACAAAGCATAATTATAAAAAAGGTGCAGGCATGTGACCTGCACCTTTTTTGCTTTTTCAGCTTCTCAGTCTTCGCTCTTATTTTTGTTCTTGTTCTGATTCTGGTTCTTCTGCTGATTCTGCTGATTCTGCTGGTTCTGCTGGTTCTGCTGGTTCTGCTGGTTCTTCTGCTGGTTCTTCTGCTGATTCTGGTTCTGGTTCTGATTCATTTTATCTTTTTTTGACCATCCGGTCAGGTGCGGCAGCATTTGGATTTGCGCTTATGCGCTTGTTACCGCCCTTGGGGTTCGGGATTATTATTTCCACTTTTCTTCTTTTTATTCACCGAGCAGGCAATGGACCTTATAAAGCATATCCGCCGCCATATCTCTGGTAACGGCAAGGGATGATGCCGCCTCTCCGTTTTCCAGGTCGTATACACCCAGCTCATACATTGCACAAACTGCCTCCTGCGCCCATACGGGGGTGCCTGCGACCTGAGTTACCTGCTTTGCCTCGTAGCCGATGATGCTGTTCAGTATGATACCGGCCTCTGCTCTCGTTATACTGTCATCGGGTCTGAAGGCTCCGGCACCATCCTCGGGAGAGCTGATTATACCAAGCTTTGCGGCACTGTACACGTATCCCTTATATTCCTCAGGGATCATTTCATCATCCGAAAAGCCTGTGCTCTCTACCTTGGGTATATTTCCCGCACCGAAAACGTTCATTGTGCAAACAAGAAAATCAAGCCTGGTTACTGCCTCTCCCGGATAAAAGCAAAGCTCTCCCTCGCTCTCTACGGCGCTCATATATCCCTTTTCCGTCATGGTCACGGCCGCTACGGGAGAGCTGCTTTCCTCCATATCGCTGAGAGTTGTTCTGCTCTTGTTTTCTCTGACGCTGACAGTGTATTCGCAGATCTCGGATGTGTTGCCCATACTGTCCTTTACTCTGTAGGTAAAGCTATCGTTCATAACACGGCTGCCCGCTGTGTAGGTGAACTCTCCGGTTTTGCTGTCATACTGCAGCTTGCCGCCCTCGGGATATTCAACCACCTCAAAGAAAAGGCTGTCTCCCTCTGCATCATGAGCTCTCAGCTCTCCTTTTGACGAAGTTGACACAAATGCAGAAAGCACAGGTGCCTCAAGGGCTGTGGGCGCTGAGTTCACCTTATCCGTAAACACCACGCTGCAGGTCATTTCATACGCATCGTCAAACAAGAAGCAAAATTCAGCCTCTGTTATCTCTGCCTCAGGCACAAAGCTGAGCTTTGAAACAGACTCTGCTCTTATCACCTGGTTTTCCGTTACGCATACGTCCTCATAATACAGTTTGCCGGCAGATGCATCGGGAAGCGCTGTGATCTTCAGCTTTTCATAGGACTTTGCCCCAACAGCCTCAGAAAAGGCTTCCTCGCTGAAGACTACCGTTTCTCCCTTGAGCGCCGAAACCTTCATCTCGGTATTCTCAGCTATAACGGAAAGTCCGGGAGAGAGCACCGCAGCACTTACGCAGGTTGCCGAGAGGATGAGTGCCGCAGCTATTGCGGCAAGGATCAGTATTTTTTTCATATTTTCCATTTCCTTTCTGTATGTTACGCCTTTATTGTTATCAAAAATTCCGAATGTTATTTGCACAGAGAACTTTTTTATAAAAATATTCACTAAAAATTCATATTATTTGTTGCTTATATATTGATTTTAGAACAAAACTCGTGTATAATTTATTAGAATAATTATGTAGAAACGAGGATCTGCTATGCTTGATATCAAAATCACGGCAACAACTCAGCGCAAAGAAAAGCCCGCAGACAATGTTCTCGGTTTCGGCCGCTACTTTACCGACCACATGTTCGTTATGGATTACAAGGTCGGAGAAGGCTGGCATGATGCCAGAATCGTTCCCTACGGTCCTATCGCACTTGAACCTTCCGCTATGGTTTTCCACTACGCTCAGGAGCTTTTTGAGGGCCTCAAGGCTTACAGATGTGCAGACGGACACATCCAGCTCTTCCGCCCCGACAAAAACATCGAGCGTATGAACAACACCTGCCGCAGAATGTGCGTTCCCGAGATACCTCTTGAGGATGCTCTGCAGGCTATCAAAACCCTTGTTGATTATGAAAAGGATTGGGTACCCCACTCTGAGGGCACCTCACTTTACATACGTCCCTTTATTATCGCCACCGAGCCTCAGCTTGGTGTTCACCCCTCAAAGTCCTATCAGTTCATCATTATCCTCTCTCCCGTTGGCTCCTATTATGCCGGCGGCCTTGATCCCGTTAAGATCATGATAGAGAGAAAATACGTTCGCTGTGTTAAGGGCGGTACAGGAGAAGCTAAGGTCGGCGGAAACTACGCAGCAAGCCTTCTCGGTCAGAAGGAGGCTGAGGAAAAGGGCTATGCCCAGGTGCTCTGGCTTGACGGTATCGAAAGAAAGTATATCGATGAGGTTGGAGCTATGAACGTGTTCTTCGTTATCGACGGAACCGTTATCACCCCCTCCCTTGCAGATGGCAACATTCTCCCCGGCGTTACTCGCCGCTCCTGCATTGAGCTCCTTAATTCCTGGGGCTACAAGGTCGAGGAAAGAAAGATCTCTATTGACGAGGTCATTGAGGCTCACAAGTCAGGTAAGCTTCAGGAATCCTTCGGCACCGGTACTGCCGCAGTTATTTCCCCCGTTGGCCAGTACTACGATGACGGTGAGATCTACACCATTAATGATGGTAAGATCGGCCCCATCTCTCAGAAGCTTTATGACAGCCTGACAGCTCTTCAGTGGGGCAAAGCTGAAGATACTCTGGGCTGGATCGTTCGTGTTGACTGACTTTTATTTTGATTATTTTAATACGGAGAGTATAATATGGAAATAAAACGCAATCAGAAGTATTTCACTTCTAAGGGAATCAACGTAATTCTTATCGTAGGTCTCGTTATCTGTCTTCTCGGCATCATCCTCCTGTTCCAGCTTAACACACGTCCCTTCGGTATCGTTATCCTTCTCGTTGGCAGTGCTGTTGCTGTTTACGGCTCCGGCTCCAAGTCCGGTGAGGCTGATATCGACAACCAGATCCACAGCATCGTTAAGGATATTCCCGAGCAGGCTCAGATCAAGCACGAGGTTTATGAGCGCCACTTCCTCAAGATCATCAACCCCATCCTTCTCAAGGGCTTTGACTACTCCTGCAAGGATCTCCTTTGCAAGAAGGGTCCCGACCACAAGTTCAGAACACAGGCTTACAACGCCGCTCAGCTTTACTTCACAAGAGAAAAGCTCTACATCTACGGCAAGCACCTCTCCCTCATTGACGACGCAGAGGGCGCTAACTATGAGATCTCCGATGTTATCCCCTACGAGAACATCGACAAGGCTGAGGTTGAGGCTACAAGCGTTAAGGTCAACGGCAGAGAAATTAAGGTCTTCTACTTCGTTCTTCGTCTTAAGGACGGCAAGGATGCTCTCAGAATCACCGTTGAGTACGGTGCAGACGTTGACAAGGCTTGTGACGACATCAACCACGTTACTGAAAAGATGACCGCATTCGCTATTGAGCGTGCTGCGGACAAGGCTGCTAAGCGTGCATACCTCCGTGAGCAGGATGCAAAGAAGGCTGCTGAAGCTAACGCCTGATCAATCTAAAACAAAAGGAGATGCTTTTGCATCTCCTTTTTTCCTTTCATTCTTTGTTGAAATAATGCAGATTGTGTGGTAAAATTAATATATATGATGAAAGGAGCGGCTTTATGAAACCCTGTTTAACTATTCTGACTCCTCTTTACAACAGGTCTGAATTTATCGAGCGCCTCTATTATTGTCTTTGTGCTCAGTCCAGAAAGGATTTTCAATGGCTTATCATTGACGACGGCAGCACTGACAGATGCGATGACAAGATCAATGAGTATCTTGAATACAGCGAATTTCCCATTGATTACGTATATAAGGAAAACGGCGGAAAGCACACAGCACTTAACTACTCTCATCCTTACATTAAGGCAGACTGGGTACTTATTCTCGACAGCGATGATATGCTTACGGGAGATGCTGTTGAGTCGGCCGCTTCTTATATTGAAAAATACGGCGAAACTGCCGATATCGGCGTTATCAGCTTTCAGCGCGGTCACAGCATATCGGATCCCCTCGTTAAATATGAAGATAAGGTCGTAGTTTCCGACCACATCGAATACAGGATCAACAAAAATCGCCCGGGAGACAGCTGTGAGGTCGTCAGAGCTGACGTTCTTCGCGAATTTGCCTTTCCCGTTTACGTTGGGGAGCGTTTTATGAACGAATCTCACCTATGGATAGGCAGCGCAGACAAATATAAAACCGTTTACGTGCCTAAGGTCATCTATATCTGCGAATACATTGAGGAAGGTCTTACCCGATCAGGCAGATATATGTGGCGCACCTGCCCTATGGGAGGTATGCATAGCCAGATAGTTGGTCTAAACAAACGGTGTTCCTTTATTTACCGTGCAAAAAGGGCAATCCTCCTCCACTATTACGGCAGGCTTCTTAACATGAAGGTGAAGGACATATGCAGAGACAGCGGATATCCTGCCTTTGTCCGCCTTTTCACCATCCCCGGATATTTTCTCTACCGTATCTGGGAAAAGAAATACAATAAAGATAACAAATGATTTAAAGGTGGCCCTTGCAAAAGGCCACCTTCTTTTGTTTACCATAAACAGATCAGAAGAAATCTGCTCAGCTCTGCTTTTTCAATTGGATTCGATTATATTAAGGTTATCGGGGTGGATGCCTGTTTGCTCATAAACTATCTCGCATATCTGGGCAACCTCAGTATCCAAAAGGCCGTCGGTTTTTACGATTATGCTCGCAGTATCTCCGTTTACAACTGCAACGCACTCGTCAAAGCCCTTTGCTATTACAAGGCTTTCAATATTGGCCTCGCTCTCTATATCTACGGCTATTGCCTGAAGCTCGCCAAGGGCCTCCTGCTTCATGCTGTCTATTGCAGTATTGCTCTGAGCTACGCCTGTGAGCACCTCCAGAGCTTCATCTCTGGCTCTTTTTCTGGATAGGGTCATTTCATAAAAAGCATCGCTTTTACCCTCGGTGAGGGCGCCCTCCTGTGCTTCCTTATCCGCTATCGCCGCAGATACGTCGCTCAGGTCTATCGCAACGTCCAGCCCCTCCTTTTCCTTTTCTGCCCCCTCTGGTGCCAGAATGAAATTCAAAAGCACCGCTCCTCCGAGAACAAGAACCGCTCCTGCAGCAACCACCGTTTTCTTATTCAGCCTTTTGAAAAAGCTTACGGCACCGCGTTTTACCTTTTTTAAGGTTTCCTTCATATCCATATCATCTGTCCTTTCTAACAGGTTTTCTTTTCTGTATAAGATATTCCAACGCCTTTGTTTCTATGACTATCCGCTGACGGCAATTTTATTTGTTGAAATGCCGAGAGCAGATGCAATCAGCATAGTCACCCGCTCTTTTACCTCAGCATTGGAGCCCCCTGTGCAAACAACGGCCACCCCTCTCACCCTCGGATATATTTCACAAAGCGGTACCGCTTCCTCATCTGAGCCTTTACTTACTATTACGTAGTCAACCGAAACGCTGCTTTCGGTTGCACTTGAATTCTGAGCCATTATGCTCTCAGCAGAGCTATCCAGCGTTACGATGACCCTTGCCTCTCCCACGCCGCTAGCCTCGGCAAGCAGCTCCTCAA